>JBDTXT010000142.1:0-6979 GCA_040006035.1 Pseudonocardiales bacterium
CCATCGAATCCAGCCGGGTCAGCGTGGGCGACCAGTGCAACTACGGCTTCGAGATCCACGGCACGCTCGGCGCGCTGTACTGGGACTTCCGGCGGATGGGCGAACTAGGTGTAAGCGCCGGAGTCGACTACGTCGACGAGGCGATGCGCACGGTGCTCGTCGGCCCAGCCCACGGAGACCTGGCGGCATTCCAGCCGGGCGCCGGCATCACGATGGGCTACGACGATCTGAAAGTGATCGAAGCAAGCCGGTTCCTGCGCTCGATAGCCGAAGGCAAACCGCACGGAGCGACAGTTACGGATGCAGTGCGCGCCGCGCAGGTGGTGGACGCCATCGCCGAATCGGCTGAGAGTCGACGCTGGGTGCAGCTGCGTTAACACCGACGACCCACAGTCTGCATCGCCGGTTAACCCGCAGCGCCTAGACATGACAGTGGGCCATCGCACTCGCGATCACGGAAGCTCGTGACCGGCCCGTTCGTTACATCAGTAACGCCGGAAACCTTCCGGCCGTCGATAAACGGAGAACACTGTGAACACCGCAACTGACCTGACCGGCCGTCTCGAGGCATTGCGCGAGGAGTACACCTACCGCGTCAACATGCTGCTGGAGGAGGGCCGCGAAGACCTCGCCACCAAGCTGAGCGACGAATACCTCGAGGAAGTCCTGCACGCGCTGCAGAGCTAGCGCTAGAGCGTCCAGCGCAGCTGTCGTATCTTGGCCTCGTCGTAGTCCGCCCGGCCGGTGAGGGCGGCCGGCACGCCGACCTCCCACCAGGCACCGGACTCGGTCCATTGCGACGGACTGGTCCGGCACACCAGGACGGCCGGGCGCCGTTCGGCGCGAGCCAGTTCGCGCGCCTCGGCATAGCCGAGGCGCAGGTCCTCGACAGGCGAGCCGGCGGGTACGTCCACGACTGCGCAACCCAGTGCCGCCGCGTGCGCCGCGAAATCGACCCGTACCCCGGCGGCGTCGGCTCCTGGTCCGGCGCTGTCGACGAGCATGTTGTTGAACCCCGGTGCGCCCTGACCGGTCTGCAGGCGGTGGATGACCGCGTAGCCGCCGTTGTCGCACACCACCGCCACGAACGGATGGCCGGCGAACGCGGCCGAGAACAGTTCGGAATTGAGCATCAGGTAGGAGCCGTCGCCGAGCAGCGCGGTGACCAGAGCACCCGGATGGGTGCCGGCCCGCGCCATCGCGGCACCCCACGGACCCGCGGTCTCGTAACCCATGCACGAGAAGCCGTACTCCAGATCCATCGTTGCGCCGGCTGTGGCCGGCCCAGTGCGCCAGCCGCCGTTGAGCTCACCCGGAATGCCGCCGGACGAGCCGAGCACGTAGTCCTCCGGGCCGCTCGCATCGTTCACGACACCCACTACCTGGGCGTAGGTCAAGGACCCGTCGGCGGCCGCACCGGCCCGCAGCCCGTCGATGTGCGCGTCCCACCCGGCCCGCTCGGGTGCCGCCCGCGCAGTCCACTCGGAGGCTGCGCTCCAGCCTGCCAACGTCTCGGCGAGCTCGGCCAGGCACTCGCGCGCATCCCCGACAACCGCGTGCGCAGCGTGCTTGACGGCGTCGAAGCGGGCCGCGTTGATCGTCACCAGTCGCACGTCGGCCGGGAACAGGCTCCACGACGATGTGGTGAAATCCTGCAACCGGGTACCCACCGCGACGATGACGTCCGCATCGGCGGCCAGGGCGTTCGCTGACGCCGAACCGATCGTGCCCAATGGGCCGGCGTTGAGCGGATGCGGATCAGGCAGCACCGTCCGGCCGGCCGCCGTCTCGGCCATCGGGATCCCGTGTGCGGTTGCGAAGTCGAGCAACTGCGTGCCGGCGCCTGAGTAGCGAACCCCGCCGCCGCAGATGATCAACGGCCGCCGCGCCGCCCGCAGGATCTCCGCCGCCGCGTGCACATCGCGGACGTCCGGGCGTGGTCGAGGCACCCGGTGCAGCCGCAGCGCGAACATCCCCACCGGGAAGTCGAACTCCTCGACCTGAACGTCCTGCGGCATCGCCAGCACGACGGGACCACAGTCGCCGGGATCGGTCAACACCCGGGCGACCTGCGGCAGCGAGGCCAGTAATTGCTCCGGTCGGGTGATCCGGTCGAAGTAGCGCGACACCGGACGGAACGCGTCATTGACGCTGACCGTCGCATCGTCGAAGCGCTCCACCTGCTGCAGCACCGGATCCGGTGCACGCCCGGTGAACGTGTCGCCGGGCAGCAGCAACAGCGGCAGCCGGTTGGCGTGGGCCACCCCGGCCGCCGTCACCATGTTCAGGGCACCAGGCCCGACCGACGACGTGGCCACCATGACCTGGCGACGGTCGGTGGCCTTGGCGAAGCCGACCGCGGCGAGGGCCATGCCCTGCTCGGTCTGGCCGCGCCACGTCGGCAACTGATCACGGACCTCGTGCAGTGCGGTGCCCAGGCCGAGGACGTTGCCGTGCCCGAAGATGCCGAACACGCCGGCGAACAAAGGCACCTCAGTTCCGTCGAGCAACTCGCTGCGCTGTGACACCAGCCAGCGCACCAACCCCTGCGCCGTCGTCAGTCGCACGGTCGCGCTCACCAGGTTTCCCGGATCCAGGTATGCACCGGGTCGTCGCAGAACGCCATCGAGCGCGGCTCCCCCGGCCCGGCCAGAACGTTGAGGTAGTACATCGGGTAGCCCGGCGCGGCCACGCATGGGCCGTGATAGCCGTAGGGGATCAGCACGACGTCGCCGTCGCGGACCTCGAATGACTCGTCCAGCGGGGTGAGCCCGGCCGCCGCGTGCTCGGGCCCGGTGTACGTGCGGTGCAGGCCGAAGCCCGCACGGCTCGGGGTCAGCTGGTCAGGCCCCGCGATGCGGTAGTAGTAGATCTCCTCGTTGACGACCTGGCAGGGATCGGTGGCGTCGTGCTTGTGCGGCGGGTAGCTCGACCAGTTCCCTGGCGGCGTGATCAGCTCGCAGCACACCAGCTTGTCGGCGTGGCCCCACGCGCCGGGCACCCCGAAATTGCGGACGTGGCGGGTCGCCGCCCCCGCGCCACGAACCTCGATCGGGACGCCCGCCGCAGGCCCGTACAGCGGCGGCAACCGATCCGTACACCGCGCCGACGGCAGCGCCACCTGCGCACCGGCCGCACTGGACAGCGTGAGCACGCTGTCACGCCCCACATACGCGAAGTCGGTGACTCCGCTGAACACCGACTCGCGGCCAGCCAGATCGAAAGACCCCTCGGCCGCCCCGTCCGTCGTGGTGACCTGGACGGACAGCCCCCCCGCCAGCGGCAGCACGAACATCTCGGCGCTGCCGGTGGGCAGTGTCTGCGCAATCGCGGGCCTGAGCTCCAGCACCCGCAGCCCGCAGAACTGCCAGCCCACGGAATCCGGCGTGACGACGATCGGCTGCCCATCGGCCGGCCTGTGCAGGGTCACAGCGCCAGGCCTTCCATCGCGGCGCGCAGCACCTTGGCGGCCGCGTCGACGGTCCCGGCGACGTCGCCTCCGTCGGGATACAGCACTGTCCGGCCGATCACCAGGCCGCGGACGACCGGCTGGCGCAGGGTCTTGCCCCACGACGCCACCTGCTCGGCCAGGTCGGGCCCCGGCACGCCACCGAGCACGACGCACGGCAGGGTCGTCGCCCCGTAGACAACGTCCGGGTCGTCGCAGGCCGGCATCTTGAGCCAGGTGTACGCGCTCGTGGTGCCCAGCGCCGAAGCCACCGTGACGGCGCGGGCCAGCGACGGCGCGTCCTGCCGCAGCACCAGTGTGCCGTCTGTCTCGCGGCGGTAAGGCAGTGGTTCGACCATCGCCAGCAGCTTGCGCTCGGCCAGTCCGGTGACCGCCTGCGCGCACGCGTGCAGGGTGCGCACCGTGCTCGCGTCATGGTCGTCGATGCGCAGCAGCATCTTGCCGCCGTCGAGGCGGCTGGCGGCGATGCTCGCCGCGTCGTAACCGGTGAAGCGGTCGTCCATAGTGAAGGTCGCGCCGTCGAGCCCGCCGCGGTTCATCGAGCCGATGACGACCTTGCCCTCGAGCGCGCCGAGCAGCAGCAATTCCTCGACGACGTCGGGCGAACCGAGCACGCCGTCGACGTCGGGATGAGCCAGTGCCGTGACGAGTCGGTCGAGCAGGCTGCGGCGGTCGGCCATTGCCATCGCGTCGTGGCCGGAGCGCAGCGCCCCTCGGGCCGGATGATCGGCCGCCACGAGAAACAGAGTGCCCCGCTCGCTGAGCAGGGCGGGCCGACGCAGGCGCTGCTCGTAGGCCAGGGCAATCGCGTCCGGACGCAGCGTTCGGGTGCTCAGCAATCGGTGCCACTGCTCGTCACTGATGGAGGTCATCAGCGCACCTCCTCGTGCCTCGCCCGGCCGGACACCATCGCCTCGAGCTCGTCGATCGTCGGCATCGCGTCGGCGCAGGCCAGTCGGGAGGCGACGATCGCACCCGCCGCGTTCGCGTACTCAGCACAGCGCACCGGATCCCAGCCCGAGAGCAGGCCGTGGATGAGTGCCCCGCCGAACGCGTCACCGGCACCCAGCCCGCACACCACTTTGATGCGCTGGGCAGGCACGGTGGTCATGCCGTCGGCGGTCGCGACCAGCACGCCCTGCGCGCCCCTCTTCACCAGTGCGATCTGCACCCCGCGTTCGAGCAACCGGCGAGCCGCCTGCTCAGGATCCGAGGTGCCGACCGCCACCTCGACCTCCGCCCGGTTGCCGACCGCGACGGTGACGTTCTCGAGCAGCCGCCCGTACTCGTGGCGGGCATCCTCTGGCGAGGCCCAGAACATCGCCCGCCAATCCAGATCCAGCACGGTCCATCGGCCGGCCGCCGAATCCGGGCGGCCGCGGTGGGCGAGGATGTCCAGCTGAGTCTGCCGGGCAGGTTCGACCGACACCCCGGTGCCCGTCACCCAGAGCAGTGGCACCTCTGCGACCAGGTCCCACGGCACGTCCTCGGCTGTCAGGGTCAGGTCCGGCGCGGTAGGCAGCCGGTAGAACAGCAGCGGCGGGTCCTCCGGTGGGTCCAGTGCGCAGAACACCACCGGCGTCAGCAGATCAGGCGACGTGCCGACGAAACTCGGATCGACGCCGAAGCCGGCCAACGCGTCACGGACGTAGCCACCGAAGTCGTCCGGGCCGACCTTGGTGAGCACCGCGCTACGTCGGCCGAGCCGCGCAGCACCCACCGCGACGTTGGTGGCGGTGCCCCCGAGCGACTTGGCGAACGTGGACACCTGCGACAGCGGGACGCCGGACTGCTCGGGGTACAGGTCAACGCCGACCCGCCCGACCGTGAGGGCCTCGATCGCCGCCCTCATCGGTACAGCGCGGGTTGGTCGCACAGCACCACGTCCTGCGCGTATCCGCTTTCCAGAGCACGGATTCCCGCCTCGGCCACCGCGGTGGCCGCGTACCCGTCCCACGCTGATGCACCCCGTGGCGGCTCGCCCGCCGCAACCGCGTCGACCCAGTCCTGCAGTTCGCTGCGATAGGCCTCACCGAACCGGCCACGCCAGTCGCCGGGCAGCGCCCGCGCCGTGCTACCCGACGCCCGTCGCACCGTCGGCGCCGGCGAATCGAGCAGCACGGTTCCACTCTCGGCCACCACCTCGCACCGCACGTCATAGCCATAGCCGGCGTTGAGGAACACCTCTACATCGACGAGCACGCCGCTCGCGGTAGCGAAGACGAGCAGCATCGGATCCTGCATGCCGCCGGACCTCGTGGCGGCCCGCGGCCGGTGCACGCTGACCGATACCACCTCCTCGGCGAGCAACCAGCGGGCGATGTCTATCTCGTGCACCGCCGACCCAGAGATCAACACCGCCGAGGGAACCACCACGCTGGACGCGTTGCGGTGCACGCACCGCATCATCAGCGCCGGCCCGAGGTCGCCGCTGCTCAGCGCAGCCTTCAGATCGGCGTACCCCGGGTCGTAACGGCGCATGAAGCCGACGGTGACCAACTGGCGCCCGAGTTCGGATTCGGCGGCCATGATCCGCACCGCGCCGGCGGCGTCCGGAGTGAGCGGCTTCTCGCACAGCACCGCCTTGCCCGCGGCCAGGCAGGCAAGCACGAACTGCTCGTGCGTCTTGTCCGCCGACGCGATGAGCACCGCATCGATCGAGTCGTCCTTGATCAGCACCATCGGGTCGTCGAAGACCCGCGCGCAGCAGTCGGCTGCGACGGCCTCGGCTCGAGCCGCGGCGACGTCGAACACCGCCGTCACCTCGCTGCCGGACACGACCTCGCTGAGTAACCGAGCGTGTTCGGCACCCATCAGGCCGACGCCGATCACGCCTGTCCGGACTGGCATTGCCCGCTCCCGTTGACTGACGACGATGGGGTCAGCCCAGCGTCTTCGTGTCTTCGAGCAGTTCCCGGCCCAGTGCGCTGGTCTTGTCACCGTCGCGCTCGAGTTCGTGGGCCAGCTGCTCGAGCTCCGCGCCACCGGCCATCATCTTGGTGAGCTCGGGCAGCGTGACCTCGGACTTGGCGAAGTCGCCCAGGCTCTTGCCGCGTTTGAGCAGCAGGAAGCGATCGCCCACCGGGTAGGCGTGATGCGGGTTGTGCGTGATGAAGATGACGCCGAGGCCCTTGTCGCGCGCCTGGATGATGTACTTCAGCACCGTGCCGGCCTGCCGCACCCCGAGCGCGGAAGTCGGCTCGTCGAGGATGAGCAGCCGCGCGCCGAAGTGCACAGCCCGGGCGATCGCCACCGACTGCCGCTCACCCCCGGAGAGGGTGCCGACCGGTTGATCGAGGTCGCGGATGTCGATGCCCATGTCGGCCATCTCGGCCCGGGTGATCTTCTTCGCCGTCTCGGCGTCGAACCGGCGGAACGGGCCCCACCCCTTGGTGGGTTCCGAACCCAGGAAGAAGTTGCGCCAGATCGCCATCAGCGGCACTACGGCAAGGTCTTGAAACACCGTCGCGATGCCGGCGTCGAGTGCCTCGCGCGGCGTGCCGAACCGGA
>JBDTXT010000143.1:0-6935 GCA_040006035.1 Pseudonocardiales bacterium
CGGTCTACGGCAACTTCCCGCTGATGCTCACGATCATCACGGTGCTGACCTACCTACTGCTCGTCCGCGCCTTCCGATCGCTGCTGCTCCCGGTCAAGGCCGTGGTCCTCAACCTCATCTCCCTCGCCGCCACGCTCGGGGTGATGGTGCTCTTCTGGCAACAGGGGCACGGCTCGAATGCGATATTCGGCATCGCGGGCACCGGCGCGATCACCTTCTGGATCCCGTTGATGATCTTCGCGTTCCTGTTCGGGCTGTCGATGGACTACGAGGTGTTCATCCTGGCCCGCATCCGCGAGGAATACGACGGCGCACGGTCAACGAACGGTGCCGTGATCGAAGGCATAGGCCGCACCGGGCGCTTGGTGACCAGCGCGGCGCTGATCCTCTTCCTCGCCTTCGCGGCGCTCGCCTCGGGCCCCGGAACCGATCTGAAGACGCTCGCGACCGGCCTCGGGATCGGCATCCTGTTGGACGCGACGATCGTCCGTTCGGTCCTCGTCCCGTCGCTCGTGTCGCTCTTCGGCCCGTGGAACTGGTACCTGCCGCGCGGGATGGCCCGACTGCTGCGGGTGGAGCCGTCCTACCCCCATCCCGAGCGGGACGACCGGACGTCTGCCGCCGTGGGCTGAGGCGGCGCCTCAGCCCACGGGCGAGTTCCTGGCTGATCAACGGTTAGTGTGCGTGGCTTTCGTCCCATATGCGTGCATGGTGGTGCAGGGCTGCGCCTGCCGGAACGCAGGACGGTGCCTAGGCCCGGTCGGAAAACAGTTCCGACCGAACCGACCAAATCCGGCCCGGTTCCGAGGCGCCCTGACGGCCGCACCGGAGCCGAACCTAGCTGGATCAGATCAACCGGATGGAGTCCGTGTAGGAGTCCTGGTTCGTCGCCGTCGTCCCCGACCTGCCGCGGAAGTCCGTCCAACACGGGTGCAACTTGAAGTCATGACCCATGGCCGCAGCCGTGTAAATCGCCGATGAAGAGGCCTTGAACCGGGTTGCCCTCGTCGGCAAGGCCTACGAACTGGATCTGCGGGTTCGAAGACTCCGTGGTGATGCGGTGGACGGGGCCGCTCCTGAAGTGCTGGCCGATCGATTTCCAGCATGCATAGTCGAGGTTGATGCCCTTGGCGTCGTAGTGACGGGTGTACGAGGTGACTGCCGTGACGCCGGCGAAGGTGACGATCGCACCGAACACCTCGTCCTGCGCCGTGCCGAAGGCAACCGGCGCCGACCAGCGCTTGCCATCACCGGAGATCGACACGATGTTGTGCGGGCCGAAGGCGATAGCGGGGTCACCGCGGAGTCCATGTAGGACATTGCGCCGGTGGCACCGGTCTGGAATGTCAGGTGCGGCAGTTGGACGTTGGCCCACGTCTGGCCACCGTTGAACGTGGTGTAGGCCCAGCCGGAACCGTCGTTGCGCTGTTCGCGCGTGTCGCCCACGATCTGGTCGACGTTCGGGGCTGGGTTGTGATACGGGTTCGGCTGGCCGATGCCGCCCAGGCATAGGGCCGACAGGGATGGATTGTCGATCTGCCCTTCCGACTCTCCGGCGAGGATCTCCTTCAGCAACGGGTTATGCCGTGCGCCCTTGGCGGCGGGGATCGCCATCGTGTGCCGCGTGGCCACGTGTTGTTTGGCGCCGTCGGTGCCCGGTGGTTTGGCCGGCGCCGCCGAGCTAGGCAGTTTCGGCAAATTTACGGCGAACGGGGTTAAACGCCCTTGAGGACGGCGCACCCGTACTGCCCCGGGCCGCCGCTCGCGCCGGGCGTATACGCCCAGCCGATGCTGAACGACGCCACAGCTCTGTCGAGCAGCCACCGGCCGCCATCGCGCGCGGCGATCTTGCTAATGACCTGGGCGCCGTCCTGCGTGCCGACCGGCTGCCACGCGTAATGCGGCTGGCAGGAAGGGCCGTCGCCCTGTCCCAGCGCGCATTGCTGCGCCTGGAGTGATGCCACTACCGAGACGGCTGGCAGGCCGTGACTTGCCCGGAACTTGTTCAGCGCGGCCCCCGTCCCGCCCTGGTCGCCGGGCACTGCGCACGGCTTGGCGGAAGGGCACGGGTTGGCGGTGCTGATCGGCTTCGGCACCGCGGTCGTCCTCTGCACGAGGGTGGGACTCGACGCAGCGCTCGTCGCTTTGGGCGTCACAGTCGGCGAGGTCGATGTCGTCAGGCCGGCGTCGGGCAGGCCGGTGTTGTGCTTGCCGCCCGACGTGCCCACGAAAAACACCATGATTGCGACAATGAGGGCGGCGGACAGGGCGAGCACGGCAAGGCTCACGATCGCTCTTCGCCGAGGATCGGCCGACAAGTCGCCGTAGCGCTGCGCTGGCAGATCTCTCAAGTGCGCTCCTTCGCATTCGGCCCACCAGGGTGTGAACGCGTCGCCTGCAACGGTAGCTGCTGAAGGACGGACAAGGTGTTGCCGGCCGGGTCCTTGAACCACGCGATGAGCGGACCGCCCTGCCGATTGATCCCCTTCTCGTCAACCCAGTCGTAGTGCTCGAACTCGACCCCGCGGGTCGCGAGTTCGTCGACCGCAGCCTCGATATCGTCGACCGGAAAGTTCAGGATCGTGAAACTGGCCGGCACGTGGTCGTCCTTGGGATAGACCAGCGTGTCGCGGTCGCCTGCGATGTGCAGCGTCAGCATCCCGTTGGCCTCGCTCGTCCGCAGGCCGAGCGTCTCGCCGTAGAACTGCTTGGCCCTCGGGATGTCGTCCACGGAGAACCCGCTGAACGCCTTGACGTTCTGGAACATGACGTTTCCTTTCATCTGAGGACGGTGGACCCTTACGGCTGCAGGTCGACGGCGGCCCCTCGTAGGCGCCGCTCATTGGGATGTAGAAGCTGGAAAGCTCGTTTCGACATCCACGTGACAAAACATCCCGGATTTGACGGAGGCACCGATGAAGTACCTGATTCTGATCAAGAGCAACCCGCAGTCGCTCGCGGTGTGGGAGACGATGTCCGATGAGCAGCGGATGGACTTCGGCCGTGCCCACCTCGCGCTCACCGACGCGCTGGCCGAATCGGGGGAGTTGATCGTCTCGCAGGGATTGGCCGATCCGTCCTTGGCCAAGCACGTCTCGGTGCGGGACGGCCAGACGATCACCAGCGATGGCCCGTTCGCCGAGGTGAAGGAGCATCTGGCCGGCTTCTACCTCGTCGAGTGCGACAGCATGGACCGTGCCGTCGCGCTCGCCGCGCGACTCCCGGATGCCGCAACCGGCTCGATAGAGGTGCGTCCGGTCCTGGACATGAGCGCGCTGGACCTGTGAGCGCCGCACGGGTCGAGGAGCTGCTTCGGGAACTGGCGCCGCAGGTGCTGGCCATCCTCATTCGGCGCCAGGGCGAGTTCGATGTTTCCGAGGACGCCGTGCAGGAGGCCCTGCTGGCGGCCGCGACGCAGTGGCCGCTCGCCGGTGTGCCGGACAATCCGAAGGGCTGGTTGATCACTGTCGCGTCCCGGCGACGGATTGAGCTGTGGCGTAACGAGGCGGCTCGGCGCCGCCGCGAGGAGAGCGCCGCGCTGCGGATGCCGCCGGCTCCTGAAGCCATCTCCGTCGTCGACGACACGCTCACCCTGCTGCTGTTGTGCTGCCACCCGGCGCTCACGCCGGTGTCGCAGGTGGCGCTGACGTTGCGCGCCGTGGGTGGCCTGAACACGGCCGAGATCGCCCGCGCGTTACTTGTCCCGGATTCGACCGTGGGCCAACGCATCAGCCGCGCCAAGCAACGGATCCGCGACAGCGGCGCCGAGTTCCGGATGCCGCCGCCGGGGGAATTCTCGCCACGGCTGGCGGCGGTGCTGCACGTGCTGTACCTGATCTTCAACGAGGGATACACCGCCAGCTCGGGGTCAGCACTGCTTCGGGTCGAGCTGAGCGCTGAAGCGATCCGGCTGGCCCGACAGCTGCACGCCCGCCTGCCAGCTGACGGCGAAGTCGCCGGGCTGTTGGCGCTGATGCTGCTGAGCGATGCCCGGCGTCCGGCCCGGACGAGCGCCGACGGGGCGTTGGTGCCGCTGGCCGAGCAGGACCGCTCCCGCTGGGACGCCGCTGCCATCGGCGAAGGCGTCGCGCTGATCACCGAGGCGCTGGCCTCGGCGCCGATCGGTCCGTACCAGTTGCAGGCCGCGATCTCGGCCGTGCACGATGAGGCCGCGCGAGCGCAGGACACCGACTGGGCGCAGATACTCGGGTTGTACGACCTGTTGCTCGGACTGGCGCCCGGACCGATGGTCACGCTCAACCGCATCGTCGCAGTGGCCATGGTCCGTGGCCCGCAGCCTGCGCTGGAGCAGCTGGCGGCGGTGAGCGGACCCCGCGCCGATCCTGCCTTGGCCGGACATCACCGAGTCGAGGCCGTGCGCGCTCACCTGCTCGACATGGCCGGGCAGCACGAGGCGGCCCGCACGCACTATCGCCTCGCAGCCCGCGGCACGCTCAGCCTGCCCGAGCAGCGTTACCTCGAATCACGCGCCGGACGTCCACGGCCCGACGCCGCCGACACGCTCGACGGTGATCCGGACGACGAAACCCGGCGGCGCGGTGTCGGCGCCGGGCGGGAAGAGCGCGTCGGGTCCAAGGTAGGTGTGCGCGAGATCCTGGAGTAGATCGGCCGCGCCGCCTTCGGTGACGCGGGCGATGCCGTAAACCACGAGGTACTCGGTCAACCCCATCGCATTCTGGCTATTGGTTTCGAAGGACAGCGCAACCCGGCCGTCGCGGCGGATGTTGTGGATCTTGCGGTTCTCCGGGATGTGAGCCGTGACGATCTCGTCGCCGTCGAGGCCGGCCCATACGATCGTGACCTGTGGACTCCCGTCGGGTTGCACGGTGACCAGGTGGGCGAGGGCAGCTGATTCCAGCACGGCACGCGCGCTGGCGGGGATCGTCGACATGGTGCATACGCTAGCCGCGAGTAAGTGCGACACTGGCGTTTCGATTGGACAGCGGACTACGCCACTGAGACCGTGGCCGAGTGCCGTTGAACGCGACGTCGGCCGTCATTCTTGGCCTGCTCCACGACGGTGCCGCAACCGGCGGCGACATCGTCGCGGCGGCTGGCCGACGGCTCGGCGCGCAGGGTGGAGTCACCCGTAGCCAGGTGTTCCGCGAGTTGCCGCTCCTGGTGGAACACGGGCTCATTCACGCCGACGTCGACAGCGTGACGCCTGGGCACCGGGCCAGTCACGCGTTCATGATCACGCAAGCAGGGCGTACGGAATTCGCGCAGTGGGCCACCGCGCCGTCGGGTCCCGACACGGTTCGCAGCGGCGTCGTGTTGCGCCTGGGATTCGGCGCGCAACTCTGGCCGGCGCAGCGCCAGGCCATCGTGGCCTCGGCGTTGGTGGCGCACGAGTTGGCGCTCGCCGAGCACGAGCAGCTCGCGAAGGACCTGCGCAACGAAGGGGATGTGTACACAGCGAACGCCGCTGACTTCGCGGTCGCCTACGAACGCGCGTTTCTCTCCTGGCTTCGCAGCGTCCCCAGCTGATCGAGGTGGCTGCCCCGCGTCGGGGTGACGCGATCGCCCCGCACCCGGCACACTGGCGTCGTGGCAGCGGGTGCGGATCCGGTCGAGCAGTTGCGCGGCATCTGTCTAGCACTCCCGGAATGCACCGAGCGGGTCAGTCACGGCGAGCCGTCGTTCTTCGTCCGCGACAAGAAGCAGTTCGTCATGCTCGACAACCACCACCACGGCGCCGATCACCTCGCGTTCTGGTGCGCAGCGGCTCCGGGCGTGCAGCAGGAACTGGTGGCCGAGAACCCCGCACAGTACTTCCGCCCGCCCTACGTCGGGCATCGGGGCTGGATCGGCGTCCGCATCGACCGTCAGCCGGACTGGGCCGAGATCGCCGAGATCGTCCGGGACGCCTACCGCCACATCGCGCCGAAGGGACTCAGCGCCCGGCTCGACGGGATCGAGACCTGAGCGCTTCGCGTACCCTCAATCGACGTGGACGTCCCCGCCGAACTGAAAGAACTCTCCGCGACGCTGGCCAGCATCGAGGCTGTTCTCGACATCCCGAAGTTGCGCCGGGAGGCCGACGAACTCGAGCGTCAGGCCTCCGCCCCTAACCTCTGGGACGACCCGGACAATGCCCAGCGAGTGACCTCGCGGCTGTCCTACGCACAGGGTGAGATCCGCCGCGTGGAGGAGTTGCGGCGCCGCGTGGACGACGCCCAGGTGCTCTGGGACATGGCCGAAGAGGCCGACGACGACGGGGTGCGGGCCGAGGCCGAGGCCGAGCTCGTAAGCCTGCGCAAGAGCATCGACGAACTCGAGATCCTGACCTTGCTGTCGGGTGAGTACGACTCGCGCGAGGCCCTTATGACGATCCGGTCCGAGGCGGGCGGAGTCGATGCCGCCGACTTCGCCGAGATGCTGCTGCGCATGTACCTGCGCTGGGCCGAGCGGCACAACTACCCGGTCGACGTCCTCGACACGTCCTACGCCGAAGAGGCCGGCATCAAGTCGGCCACCTTCCAGGTCAAGGTGCCCTACGCCTACGGGACGCTCTCGGTCGAGCAGGGCACCCACCGCCTCGTGCGGATCAGCCCGTTCGACAACCAGGGCCGACGGCAGACCAGCTTCGCCGGCGTCGAGGTGCTGCCCGTCGTCGAGTCAGAGGACGTGGTCGAGATTCCTGACGACGACATCCGCGTCGACGTGTACCGCTCGAGTGGGCCCGGCGGGCAGGGCGTCAACACCACCGACTCGGCTGTGCGCATCACGCACCTCTCCACCGGCATCGTGGTGAGCTGCCAGAACGAGCGCAGCCAGATCCAGAACCGCGCCAGCGCGATGGCGGTGCTGCAGGCCAAGCTGCTCGAACGCCGCCGCCAGGAGCAGCAGGCCACCATGAACGCGCTCAAGGACGGCGGCAACAGCTGGGGCAACCAGATGCGCAGCTACGTCCT
>JBDTXT010000144.1:0-6927 GCA_040006035.1 Pseudonocardiales bacterium
CCGCGCTCGGCCAGCACGGCGTCAACATCATGGAGTTCTGCAAGGCCTACAACGCGGCCACCGAGTCGCAGCGCGGCCAGATCGTGCCGGTCGAGATCTCGGTCTATGAGGACCGCTCCTTCACGTTCATCACCAAGACGCCCCCGGCCGCTCGCCTGCTGCTCAAGGCAGCGGGAGTCGAGAAGGGCAGCGGCGAGCCACACAAGACCAAGGTGGCCAAGGTGTCGATGAAGCAGGTGCGTGAGATCGCCGAGAGCAAGATGGAAGACCTCAACGCCAACGACATCGACCAGGCCGCGAAGATCATTGCCGGCACCGCCCGTTCGATGGGCATCACTGTCGAGGGCTAAGAAACAGCTGAATCACCCCCGATCTTGCGGGGGGTTTGCGTGGGAGGGCACCGATGGCCGGTGCCCGTTGACCACTAGCACCGGAGGACCAATGAAGCGCAGCAAGGCATATCGCCAGGCGGCCGAGCTCATCGAGGCCGACAAGATCTACTCACCGCTCGAAGCGGTCACCGTGGTCAAGAAGGCCTCACCGACCAAGTTCGACGCCACTGTCGAGGTCGCCATGCGCCTGGGCATCGACCCGCGCAAGGCAGACCAGATGGTGCGTGGCACGGTCAGCCTGCCGCACGGCACGGGCAAGACCGCCCGCGTCATCGTGTTCGCAACCGGTGACAAGGCCGAAGAGGCCCGCGCCGCCGGCGCAGACGAGGTCGGCAGCGACGACCTGATCGCCAAGATCAACGACGGCTTCCTGGACTTCGACGCCGCCATCGCCACCCCCGACCAGATGGCCAAGGTCGGCCGCATCGCACGCGTCCTCGGCCCGCGTGGCCTGATGCCCAACCCGAAGACGGGCACGGTCACCCCGGACGTGGCCAAGGCGGTCGCCGACATCAAGGGCGGCAAGATCAGCTTCCGCGTCGACAAGCAGGCCAACCTGCACCTGGTCATCGGCAAGGCGTCGTTCAGCGCCGAGCAGCTGGTCGAGAACTACGGGGCCGCACTCGACGAGGTGCTGCGCTCCAAACCATCCTCGTCCAAGGGAAAGTTCCTGCGCAAGGTCACCTTCGCCACGACGATGGGTCCCGGCATCCCGGTCGACTCGAACCGAACGCGCAACCTGCTCGAGGACGCCCAGGCCTGACGCACTGGACAACCACGACGGCCCGGCAACTCCCACCCAGGTGGTTGCCGGACCGTTCGTCGTCTGCGCTCAGCT
Source organism: Pseudonocardiales bacterium (assembly GCA_040006035.1). Classification (GTDB taxonomy): domain Bacteria; phylum Actinomycetota; class Actinomycetes; order Mycobacteriales; family Jatrophihabitantaceae; genus QHCC01. Next base: position 1,231 of record JBDTXT010000144.1, read on the forward strand.
GCGCGGCGTGCGGTGCGGGGCCGCTGGGTCGATGCCGTGCATCGCGAACACCTCGGCCACGGCCTGCAGCGGTGCGTCGCGCGCCTCGGGCAGTTGCAGGCCGAGCGAGACCAGCTGGCACCGGTGCTCGCCGAAGCTCATCCCGTTGGCTGGGTATTCGGCCAGGGCGGCTCCTGGGGCAAGGGGCAGGCACAGTGGGGGAGTGCCCGGCATCAGCAACGGGCCGAGCTGTCCGAACAGCGAGCTGGGCACGACGGCGGCGTCCGGCACGTAGAGCACTGCGCTGCCGCTTCGGCTCAATCGCCGCAGATCGGTGGTGCAGGCGAGCAGCCACGGCGCGGACGTGGCGAGCATGGTGGCGGTGACGGTGGCGACGAACTCGGCCAGTGCGTTGGGGCGGGGCGAGAGCAGGATCCGCACGCAGCGCCGGCGGCTGTCCAGTGGTGCCCAGGAATCGCCCCAGGTCCGCCACCAGCCGTCGCGGCCGACCGCGTCGTGGCGGTCGATCAGGGCGATGCCGTCGGCCAGGATCCGAGAGCCGCTGCCGGCATGCGCCGTGCGGTAGATGCCGAGGAGCGGGCGCCACGATCGCCCGAACTCGACGGGCTGGCAGACAGCTGGGCTGTACCAACTGCGATAGAGCTCCGTGGCCAACGCCCGCCCGTGGCCGGGGACGTGTTCGCTCAGGCTGACTGCCTCGAGTAGTTGTGCCCGCGCCCAGGCTGGCCAGGGGTCGGCTGCGGCTCCGGGTGCCAATCCTGGCTGGCCCCCAGACCCCCATGCCGCTGCCGACCCCTGGTGTCCTGCCGACCCGGCCGTCCCGCCCCCCGGGGCATCCGCACTCCCTGCGGGACGGTCGTGCCGGGAAGGTGAGCCGGCGGTGTCCTGCCCCCCGGCCAGAACGCCGACCAGATCGCGATCGACACCTGCTTTGCCCACGTGCTTCGCATTCGTCATGTGGCTCACCTCCGTCGACAGCTCAGGAGTCCGGTATCGCTCTGGAAATACGTCTAGGCCCGATGTATCACTGCAGCGCGACGGTGCTCCTCACAAGCAATACGCAAGACGGGACGATCTGGTGCGAGTTGATCGTTTCGCCCTACGCTCGGCCTTGGGCAGACGCCCGCTAGCGAAAACGAGGTAGCGATGGACGCGCCAGTAGGTCCGACCCGAGAGAGTTTCAAGGATCCGGAGCCACGGCGGCGGGTCCCGCTGGGGCGCGAGCCGTTGCTGTCCCCATCTGCCGACGTTCTGCTCCGCTACAACGCCCGAGTGCTCGACCCTGCGACGGCTGTGCGGGTGCCCGCTCAGGTAACGATCCGGCCGACGGTCTACATCGGCGACCGGCTGATCGTCAGCGGGTCGGCCACTGATGCGGCGAAGAGTGCACTGCAGGACGCGGCCAAGCGCAACGGCCTACAGGTCGTCATCGACGATCGCAGCCGGCATCGCCGTACCGCGGAACTGGCTCGCCGGGCCGGCCTAGACGAGTTCCCCGCGCTGTTCTCCGAGACGGTTCGCCTGGTCCCGGCCAGCGGCGGCCCGTCCGCTCCGCCGGACGCGTGGCTGGTGCTGCAGACGTTCCGTGCTCTCCTCGGCCCTGGTGAGGCGACTGGTCAGGTTTGCCTTGATCACCTGATGACCGCGACGCCGTACACCTCGGGCAGTCCGTACACCTCGGGCAGCCCGTACACGTCCGGCAGTCCGTACACGTCTGGCAGCCCGTTCAGCGGCTCGCCCAGCGGCCAGTACGGAGTCGCCGGTTGGGGCGGCCGGACTCCGGTCACCTGGCTCGGTCCGGCGCCCTACATTCGGCCGGATGCCGAGATGCCGTGCCGGCGGCCGGTCGTCGCGGTCCTCGACACCGGCGTAGGCGAGCACCCCTGGCTACCGCCGGAGATTGTGGTGCGCGACGTATCCGTGCTCGGCGTGCCCATCGGCATCCAGAACCCCGCCACGGATCCGGAGGTGAGCGGCGTCATCGACGACCAGTACGAGGGTGTGCTCGACCCGGACGCCGGCCATGGCACCTTCATCGCCGGGCTGATCCGCCAGATGTGTCCGGACGCCACGATTCTTGCCATCCGCGTGATGCTGAGCGACGGGGTCGTGGCCGAGGGCGACCTGCTCGACGCGTTGAAGCTGCTCGTCATCCGGCAGCATGTGGCCCAGACCGCCGGGGACCCGCGCGGCGCAATCGATGTCGTCTCCCTGTCGCTCGGCTACTACCACGAGCAACCTGACGACGTGACGTTCGATCCACTGCTCCTCGGGGTGCTACGGGAGCTGGGCGTTCGTGGCGTCGCCGTCGTGGCGGCGGCAGGCAATGACTCGACGGACCGGCCCATGTTCCCAGCCGCCTTCACGCCGTACGCGGGCGGTCAGATCAGCTCGTACGACCCGAACGTCGTGCCGCTCGTCAGCGTCGGTGCGCTCAACTCCGACGGCACCATCGCCCTGTTCAGCAACGCCGGGCCTTGGGTTAGCTGTCATCGCCCAGGTGCCTCCCTGGTGAGCACGTTCCCGGTGACCTACAACGCGTCGGCCCAACCGACCTACCGCGTGGAAGTACCGGGCGAGATCGAGCGTGCGACCTCCGACCCGGACAACTTCGTCAGCGGATTCGGTACCTGGAGCGGCACGTCTTTCTCGGCACCCCTGCTGGCTGGCGAGCTGGCGGCATCCCTGCTGTCGGGTGAGTGCGGTCCGATCGATCCCGTCGATCAAGCCAACGCGGTCAACCGCGCGTGGAACGCGATCACAGCGCGACTCGGGGTGCTCCGGTCGTGATTGGCGCCGATCCAGTTCCTGGGACGCTTGCCTCGCGCGCTGCCGCTTTGTTCAGTGCCTACCGCGCAGGCGACGAAGCGAAGATGGGTGAATTGGTCGCCCTGCTCACCCCGATCCTGTGGCACACGGTGCGAGCACAACGCCTTGACCGCGAGTCGGCCGAGGACGTGCTGCAGACGTCATGGCTCGCTTTGGTACGCAGCGCGGACTCCGTCGCCGACCCGCAGGCGGTGCTTCAGTGGCTCATCGTCAGCGCTCGCCGCGAGGCGTGGCGGGTGGTCAAACGCTCCGATCGGGTCGAACCCAGGGACTTCGACGCCGACGCCGTCGTGAGCGCGGCCGAGGACTTGCCCGAAACGCTGGCGGTTCGCAGCGACGGGGACACTCGCCTCTGGCAACACATCGCTGAGCTGCCCGAGCGTTGCCGAGCGCTGCTGCGGGTGATCGCGTTCGCCGACCGGCCCGACTACGCCGACGTGGCGCGGTCCCTTGGCATGCCGGTCGGCAGCATCGGCCCCACCCGCGGTCGATGCCTAGCCAAGCTGCGCCTGCAACTAGCCAACGATCCAAGATGGGAGAGCTGATGACGCCCCAGTCCCGCCGACCCAGCCTGGTTGAGCTGACCGAAGGCCAGCTAGACGCTGAGGACGCTCGCGTTCTCGCTCAGCTCGCGAACCTGTACACGTCGCTGGATCCCGTTACGGACGGCCTGGTCGACCGCGTCCAGTTCGGCATCACCCTCGATGCGCTACACGCCGAGATCGCGGAACTTCAGCGCAGTGGCGACTTGATCGGGGTGCGCTCGGCCGAGGCGACGGATGCCCAAACCGTCACCTTCACCAGCGCCAGCCTCACGACCATGGTGACCATCACCGTGACATCGGCGGATCGCGCCCGCCTGGACGGTTGGGTGGCACCCGGTGGCGGGGTATCCATCGAAGTGCGCGTCAGCGACGGCAGCCAGCACACGACGGCGGACGCCGATGGCCGATTCGTCTTCGAGGACGTGGCGCGCGGACTGGCCCAATTCGTCTTGCGGCCGCCGACGGGCAGCACGCTGCCACCAGTGGTCACTCCGTCGATCGAGATCTAGTGTCCCGCGATGGAAGTAGGTTTAGCGTCGCGGGACATTGAGTCCTCCGGTGGAGCGAAGCGCGGTCGCGCACGTCGACGTGGCACGTCGGCTACACGCGCGGGGCCTTGCTGCCAATGAGTCGGGCCAGCCGCTTCGCGCGGCGCGACTGCTGATACGCGCTCTCGACCTAGTTGGCCACGCTGATGGCGGCGAGATCCCCGACGACGAGCGCACCGTTGCCACGCAGATTCTGATCACGCTCGCGAACTCCGAGTTTGAGCTGTACGGGTTCGATCGGGCGATGATCCGGCTGGCCACTGCCGCGGCCGCCGGACTGACGTCGCTGCAGGTGTCGATACACAATCAACGAGGGCTGTTCCTGCTACGGGTCGGCCGTCCGATCGAAGCGTTGCGCGAGTTCGACGAAGCTGCGACGTGGTTCACCGACGCACCGGTGGGTGAACGGTGTCGGGTGCTCCTCAACCGAGGCGCGGTGCACCTCGAACGCGGAGTTCTGGGAAGCGCCCGGACGGATCTCACCCAGTGTGCCGAGCTGGCCCGAGCGGCGGGCCTGGCCCCGCTCGCGTTCAAGGCGCTGCACAACCTCGGTTACCTCGAGTTCCTGCGGGGGGACCTGCCGCTCGCATTGCGATTGATCGACGATGCGAACCGGCTAGACGTCGACGTGTCCCGCGGAATCCTGTTGCTCGACCAAGCGCGCGTGCTGGTGGAAGCGGGGCTCGCCAGGGCGGCGGACCGTACGCTTGCTGACGCCACGGCCATCTTCAGGCGTGACCGGCTCGCCCAGGATCTGGCCGAGGCTGAACTCGAGCGCGCGAGGTGCGCACTGATCAGCGGCGACAGCACGGCGGCGCGCCGACTCGCCGGCCGAGCCCGCGAACGCTTTCGCCGACGCGGCAACGAAAGGTGGCGGCGCAGCGCCGAGCTTTTTCTGATCCAGGCGGACCTGGCTGCCGGCCGTCCCGCCGCCCGTCTTGTCGAGCCGGCCCTGCGCCTTCGGAGCGAGCTCAAGGTGGAGGGGTTGCGGCTACCATCGCGCGCGGCCGGACTGATCGCGGCCCAGGCGTACCTGAGCCTGGGCGATGTCCACGCGGCGGCGGCGGCCGCTGCCTCGGTCGGTCCGGCGAGCCGCGATGATCCGATTACGGCCCGGCTGCACACGCGACACGTCCAGGCTCAGCTCGACGCGGCGCGCGGTGAGCTTCGTTCAAGTGCCACCCAGGTCCGCAGCGGGCTGACCGAACTCGCGCGCTATCAAGCGAGCTTCGGCAGCATCGACCTGCAAACCGCCGCCGCAATCCATGGCCGCCGGCTCGCCGAGTTCGGTCTGTCCATTGCGCTGCACAGCCGCCGCGCCGCAGGCGTTTTCGCCGCCGCAGAACAGGCCCGTGCCGTGTCGACTCGGCTGCCCGTCGTCAGGCCTCCTGAGGACAGCGAAACCGCCGCACTGCTCGCCGAACTGCGCCAGACCGTCGAGTTGCTGCGGGCGCTCACGCAGGAACGAGCCGCCTCGGCCCCGTTACTCCGCCGCCGGCGAGACTTGGAGCGGGCCATCACGGCACGCGGTTGGACGCTGGCCGGCGGCGGCGGGGTCCGTCCGCCTGCGCGGCTCAGCGAGGTCCGTGCCGGGGCGGCGTCGGCTGACGCAGTGATGGTCGTGTTCGTCCAAGCCCTCGGCACAATGCACGCGGTGGTCGCCGGGGCCGGCCGGCTGCGGCTGCATGAATTGGGCAGCGCCGCCGCGATCACCGAACAGGTCCGTAGGAGCATCGCTTACGGACGGGTCGCCCGGAGCGGCAGTCGATCATTTG
>JBDTXT010000145.1:0-6900 GCA_040006035.1 Pseudonocardiales bacterium
TCAGGGATTTCGCTGGCGGACGAGCTGCTCGACTGCGCTCGGTGCCGTCGTCTCGAAGTCGAGCAGCTTGGCCCAAACGGGGGTGACTGTGATGGCGACCATCTGCTCGTACAGCGTGCGGACCTGGCCGTCGAAGTCGTCCCACGCCTCGCGTGGCATCGTGCGATGCGACGCCTCGAGGTAGCCGTCCGGTACCCCGTCGACCGTGGTGAGTTCGGCTCGTCCGCGGGCGAGCAGCACGCGGGGTGGCGGTCCGATGATGTCGATCGTGATAGCGACGCGGGGGTCGGCCTCGAGGGCAGCGACCTTGGCCGAGATCGGGATAGTCCAAAACCGGAAGCTGCCGCCATCCCACAGATAGGCCAGCGGGATGACCCGCGGGGCGCCGTCTAGGCCGGTGTAGGCGAGGCGTAGCACCGCTTCGTCGTCAAGTAACTGCTGCGAAATTGGCTTGGCCATCACATCGGTGACATCAGTCATGCTCTCGGGACCCCAATTCGTCGTAGCAGGCGGCTCTGGAACCTCGATCCTCCCAGCGATGCCGAGCGACCTGCGCCTGGGGCGCCCGTGCCAGCCTGGGGCAGCTCAGCCCGGCCTGGCAGGCCTGCCTGGCCGCACCGACCGCGCGGATCGGCGTGCCCAGTTTCGCGACCATCGATCGAGTGGGTCGATGGCGTCGCCGAGGGACACGCCTAACATGGTGAGGAGGTATCGACCGTCGTCGTCCTGGGTGACGAGTCCAGCGCCGCTCAGGTCCGCGAGTCGCTGGTACAGGACGCTGGGTGACATGGCGTCGCAGCGCTGCCGAAGCTCCCGGGCCCCGCGTGGACCGTTGCGCAGCTCCCACAGAATTCGCAGCGCCCAGCGGCGACCAAGGAGGTCGAGCGCAGCCATCAGCGGCTTGCCCGTGGTGGAACCGCGTACCGCCATCCCAGGGCGGGGGACCGCCATCCGGCCTCCTTGACGTTTCGAATTCAGTAACGATAGCGTCGATCGAGACGTTACTGAATCCGTAACGGAGTGATCATGCCTAGAATCCAACCCGTCACGCCACCCTATGAGCTCGAGACTGCAAACCAACTGGCAGCGATGATGCCGCCCGGCGAAGCACCGATCGCGTTGTTCCGGACGCTCGTCAAGAATCTGCCCATGGCCCATGCGATGAATGACTGGGGATCCTACGAGCTCAGTTCGCGGCTGTCGCTCGGCGTGCGGGATCGAGAGATCGTCATCGACCGCACCTGCGCCCGGACCGGATGCGAATACGAATGGGGCGTGCACGTCGCCTTCTTCGCCGGTCGCGCCCGACTCGACAGCGCGCAGATCGCCTCACTCACCCACGGCCACGCCGATGATCCGTGCTGGCGCAACGAGCGGGATCAACTGCTGATCCGCGCCGTGGACGAACTCCATGACACCAGCGACATCTCCGAAGCGTTGTGGGACTCGCTGCAGGCCGAACTGGACGAGAACGAACTGCTCGACCTGCTGCTGCTCTGCGGCTGGTATCACGCCATCAGCTACGCAGCCCGCGCGACTCGGCTGAGTCCAGAGCCCGGGGCGCCGACCTTCTCCTCCGCGTCGGCGTGATCGAAGACGGCGTCAGGCTTGTCCTGGAGCGCACTCCAGGACGTAGCGTCGGGATCATGACAGTTACTGCACCCGAGGCCCGTGGCTACGTCGGCATCTCCGAGATTTCTGAACTCACCGGACTGAGCCAGGACACCCTGCGCTGGTATGAGAAGGAGGGACTCTTCCCGCGGGTGGATCGAGGACCCGACCGGCGGCGCCGCTACAGCCCCCGGCACGTTTCGCTACTGCGGCTGCTGGTCCGGCTGCGACGCACCGGCATGCCGACCAGAGAGATGCAGGAGTTCAGTGAGCTGCTCCGTGGGGGCGCCCGCACGCACGGCACCCGAATGGCACTACTGCTAGGTCACCGGACGCGGATCGTGAAGCAAGCGAGCGAGCTGCGCGCAGACCTTGCTGCCTTGGACGAGAAGATCGAGCACTACCGCGGGCTGATCTCGGGCGGACTGGATTGCGACGGTGCACCCGTCGACGAGGCCACCGCTCGACGCCAGCGGTCCATGACGCCAGGCGAGGGTGGGGGCGCGTGATGGCCACGGTGATCCCGGACAGCCACCGCGACCTGCTTGACAGCGCTCTCTACGCCCATGTGGCGACCGTTCGCGCCGATGGCACTCCACAGGTGAACCCCACCTGGTTCCTGTGGGACGGGGAGCTGTTGTGGCTGACCACCACAAGCAAGCGACGCAAGTATCACAACGTCCTCCTCCATCCGGAGGTTGCACTGTCGGTGAACGACCCGGAGCAGCCCTACCGCTACCTCGAGGTACGCGGCGTCGTCGAGCGAATCGACCCGGACCCGGCGGCCGCTCTGTTCGACCGGCTCGCGACCCGGTACGGGCTCGACTACGACAAGCCCGTCGGCGACGCGGCGGACCGGGTGGCGATCGGCGTCCGCCCTACCCACGCCAGCCTGCAGTAGGCGCCGCTGCGGTGTGAGTGTGGTGGGATCGGGTCATGGCTCGCTTCGTGGCATTCCTGCGGGCGGTGAACCTCGGGCGGCGCAGGATTGCGATGCCCGCCGCCAGGAAGGCCCTGCAGGAGCTCGGCTTCGATGACGTCGGCAGCTTCGCGAACAGCGGAAATCTGCTATTCACCGCGACAGGGAAGGCAGCCGACCACGAGGCGGCTATCTGCACGAGGCTGGAGGAGGTGTTCGGGTTCGAGCTCACCACCTTCGTGCGAACGGCGACGCAGGTGAAGGCCCTGGCCACCGACAAGCCGTTCGGCGACCTAGCCGCCAGTCACACTCATTTCGCCCTGCTCCCGCTCACCCGGCTCACCGGTAGGGAGCGCAAGGCCGTCGAGGCGCTATCGAATGATCACGACGAAGTCGTAGTGCGGGGCCGCGACGTGCACTGGCTGATCCGGTCCAAATCGACCGAGACAACGCTCGGACCCAAGTCGTGGAAACAGGCGCTGCCTGATAATCCGACGACAGCACGCAACACGACTCTGCTGGCCAGACTGGTGGATAAACTCTGAGCCCTCGCCGCGGTGGCGCAGCCAGAATTCGGCCGCCAGCCAAATTTGGTCGTCACACCTAACACGCACCTGTGCGACGAGGGATGGCTGGTTGGAGTCGAGGAGATTTGTAGCGTCCGACTCGTTTGGCCGTGATCTGGTGTCGGGATCGCACGCCGCCGAAACGTTGAGATGATCCGGAGCTGTGACTGGATGTGCGACCCGGCCTGACTGGTTGAGGCCAAGTCGCACGTACCTCACCGTTCCCCGGTCGAGACCCCCGAGCCCGACCGACGCTGGTGAATCCTCAACAATGGTGAGTACCAGAAGTCTTCCAAGGAAGGGATCTGCTGTCAACCGCCTGGCAGGTATTGCGGCGTGCTCGCACCTGCGGCGCCCGAACGCCACGACCCGGTGAACACGGAAGTCGGCGCTCGGCGTGGTCTTCGGACAGACGGCAAGCGGGCGATCAGACCGGTCCGGTGCAAAGCGGTGGTAGTCCAATCAAGTTTCGAGCGTGTCCGGGACATATTCCAACTGCCGCACTCCCAGGTGGCTGCGGGTAGCTGGGTTGAGCTTCGCCGGGATCGTGCTGGCCATCTCACTGTGGCTGGTCGACCGATGCGGATACGTCCTGCTCAACAGCTTTAGATCACTCCGGTTGCATAAGGACGCCGTCTCGCCGCGCGGCGACGAGTTCGTGCTGTACCGGGCCATCGGCTTCCTGTTTGTCGCCTATTGGGCAACGGCTTGTTGACCCTGCTGCCTCTCGCGTATCGGGGACGGATAACACCCGCGCCCGCGGACCAGGTCAGCCCGACCGACCACGGCTCGGGCGGGGTTTGATCTCGCGAACGCCGGGGCACCCATGAGCCTCCACGTCCCGCGGCGCAGGCTGATCCCGGCACCACGAAGCGCGATTGCCTCGACCGGCGAGATCAACAAGATGTCTGGGCAGCGGACGGCCGGTAGCGCCCTCGGCACCAGGTCGTAGGACGATTCGATGCCACGGCGCGCCGCCGACAGCGAGGGCCAGTGCCAGCGCAAGCAGGACGCAAGATGACATATTCATCGCCCCCTTGCCAAATGCATTTAGCCAGATCACCATGTGCCTCGGCACTTCCCGGTAATCCCGCCGGGAATGGCGAATATATCGGGGGGATTTATGACTATTGCCGTCAGAAGAAGCGTTCTACTCCTCATCGCGATTTGCATGGCGCTGGCAGCGTATGTGCTCGCGAACACCAGAACCGGCGGCGGAAACGTCGCCCACGCCGCTGGCACCGTCCAAGTGCACGTCAAGCAGGCGAGCTTGGCTCAGAACTGTGGCGACCAGGCGATCACGGGTGCTCACTTCGTGATCAACCAGATCACGTCGCCGCCGTCCTCGATCACCGTCACCCTCTCCGACGGCTCGATCCAGACCGTGGCGTTGAGCAAGTACAGCCAGTCGACCGCGCACTACACGACCACCTTCGCGGCCGGCCTGACGGTTGTTGATGCGACCGCCTTCGTTCCGAGCGGATGGACGGGCCAGTTCGTGCTCAGCAACTACGTGTGCGGCGGCGTCGTGACCTCGAGCGTGCCACCGCCACCGCTGACGTCGTAACTGGCAGCGCCTGACTGATTGATCGTGCAGTCTGTTCTGCCGCCGGGCGCCCGATCGGCGGCAGAACGCACTGTCAGCCCCGAGTCACCCTGACCGTCACGCCGTGGCGCGGGTGGACATCGCGGACCTTGGTTGGTCTTCGCCGCTACATCCGGGAAGTTGAACCGCAGACTGTCCGCCCAGCCGGCGTGTGATGCTGGACGGATGGACCGGTTGCTGGACTCGGCTGAGGTCGTCAATGAGACCGCCCGGCGCCGCCCGGATGGTCACGTTCGGACGGCAGTTTTCGAGTACCACGCCTACCGGCAGCGGGGGATAGCACCGGCGTTGCACCGGGGCCTGCCGTCGCCGTACCTGACGTTGATCTTCACGATCGACGAGCCGTTGGAGATCGCCCAACAGGTCGATCCGCGTCGCGCGGCTCGGCAGTACGACAGCCTCGCGGGTGGGCTGCATGCCTCGCCCGCGATCATCAAGCACGACGGCGCGCAGTCGGGCGTCCAGTTGCTCGTTGATCCGCTGGCAGCGCGGGCACTGTTCGGGTTGCCGGCCGGTGAGCTCGCCAGTTACGACGGCGACGCCGGCGACGTTCTCGGGTCTGCCGCCGTCGAGGTGCACGATCAGCTCCGCGAGGCGACGTCATGGACGGAACGGTTCGTGATCCTCGACCAGGTCCTGGGCCGGGTACTCGACGACCAGCGCGGCAAAGTCGGCGTGCCACCCGCCGCCGTGGTGCACGCCTGGCAACTGCTGCTGGCCAGCGGGGGACGCGCATCGGTGCGCGCGCTCGCGAATGCCGTGGGCTACAGCGAGCGGCACCTGGCGAACCAGTTCCGCACCGAACTCGGCCTGTCGCCGAAGACCGCGGCGCGGGTGATCCGCTTCGACCGGGCCCGTCGGGCGCTGTCCGGGCCTACGCCGTCGGGCGTGGCAGTCCGCGTCGGCGAGGTCGCCGCGCGCCACGGCTATTACGACCAGTCCCATCTGGTGCGGGACTTCGTCGACTTCGCGGGGTGCCCACCCCGCACATGGCTGGCCGAAGAGTTCGGAAACGTCCAAGCCGCGCGAGTCGTGGAGGCAGCAGACTGGCCGGCATGAGCGATACGCCACCACCGCCCCAGGTCTGGCCCACCCTGCGCGCCCGCGACGCCCCCGCCCTGATCCGGTTCCTCGTCGACGTCGTCGGGTTCGAGGAGACCGTCGTCCATGCCGACGGCGACGTCGTGCACCACGCCCAGCTGTCCTGGCCGCTCGGCGGCGGGATCATGATGGGCTCGGTGCGACCGAGCGACGACGACGGGTGGCCCCTGCAACCAGGCAGCTTCGGTGCATACGTGGTCGCCGACGACATCGATGCGCTGCACGCCCGGGCCGTCGTGGCGGGGGCCGAGATCACCGACCCACCACACGACACCGACTACGGCTCGCGTGACTTCGCACTGCGCGACCCCGAAGGCAACCGCTGGTCGTTCGGCACCTACCGCGGTGAGCCGCGCACGACCTGACCCGGCTGTCGTGGCCCACACCTAGATTGGCCTTTCCGTGCTGCCGCACGGTGCGCAGACGTAGGAAGGAACGCGGTGAGCAGCGAACAGCCCGACGAATTCGCGATCGAAGTGCGGCGACTCGTCAAGCGATACCGGGGCGGCAGGGGACACGACGACATCGAGGCGGTGCGCGGGATCGATCTCGAGGTGCGTCGCGGCGAGGTGTTCGGCTTTCTGGGGCCCAACGGCGCCGGCAAGACGACGACGGTTCGCATGCTCTGCACGCTGCTGCCGATCAGTGACGGGCAGGCCACGGTGGCAGGCGTCGACGTGCGCCGCGACCCGGCCGAGGTGCGGCGGCGCATCGGCGTCGCGCTGCAGGAGGCAGGCCTCGACGGACGGCAGAGCGGGCGCGAATTGCTCGAGCTGCAGTGCGGGCTCTACCGCATCGCCAGCCCCGCCGAGCGTGCCACCGAGCTGCTGAATCTGGTCGGCTTGGCTGAGTCCGCCGACCGGCTCATCGACACCTACTCCGGCGGCATGAAGCGGCGCCTGGACCTCGCCACGGCGCTCGTCCACGAGCCCCAGGTGCTGTTCCTCGACGAGCCGACCACCGGCCTCGACCCGGCCAGCCGGGTCACCATCTGGCAGGAGGTACGACGCATCAACGATCTCGGCACCACCGTCTTCCTGACCATAGCCATCGCGATCGCGTTGAAGACGAAGAACGTGCAGACGACGAACGCGTCG
>JBDTXT010000146.1:0-6899 GCA_040006035.1 Pseudonocardiales bacterium
CGGCTTCGTCGGCGGCCGGTTGGCCGGCCGGCGCCTGGGTGGCGCGCTCGCCGAGGTAGGGCGTCGGTTCGCGGCCGGCATGGAACCCGCCGTGGGTCACGAACCAGGCCAGGCCGAGCAGGAACACGAGCACGGCCGTCCAGATATTCAGCCGCACGCCCACGATGTGGTTGGCGTGGTCGGTGCGCAGCGCCTCGATCCACACCCGCCCGGCCGGGTAACCCATGACGTAGAGCGCGGCGACGTTTCCGCGACCGAGCCGCCAGCGCCGGTCGGCATAGATCAGCAGCAGCCCGAGCGCGATGTCCCACAGTGCCTCGTAGAGGAAGGTGGGCTGGAAGTAGCCCAGGACCGTGCTGGTGCCCGCGCCGCCACAGGGCGTGGCATGACCTGCGGTGAGGTCCATGCAGTGGATCTGCAGCTTCCACGGCACGTTCGTCGGGCCGCCGTAGAGCTCATTGTTGAACCAGTTGCCGAAGCGGCCGATCCCCTGCGCGAGAACCACGCCGGGCACCGCCGCGTCAGCGAACGCGGCCAGCGACAGGCCCTTGCGGTGGCAGCCGATCCAGGCGCCCACCCAGCCGAGCGCGATGGCCCCCCAGATGCCGAGGCCGCCGTCCCAGATCTTGAGGGCGTCGACGGGATGCTGGCCGCTGCCGAAGTAAAGCTCGGGGTCGGTCAGGACGTGATAGATCCGCCCGCCGATGATGCCGAGGACGACCGCCCAGCCCGCCACGTCCCAGACGTCATCGTCGGCGCCGCCACGTTCGCGCCACCGGCGCGCCGTCAACCACAGGGCGACAAAGATTCCCGCCACGATGCACAGGGCGTAGGCCCGGATCGGTATCGGGCCGACGTGCCAGACGCTGTGCGTCGGGCTGGGGATGGCGGCGAGTGAGGACACCGCATAACGGTAGCTTGCAGCGGCGACGAGGCTCGCCGCCTACTAGGTTGGACACATGGGAACAGAGCAGATCCGGGCCGTTGTCGTGACGAAAAATGGTGGTCCGGAGGTGCTCGAGGTCCAGTCCGTTCCGATGCCGCACTTCGGCCCGGGCCAGCTCTTGGTCGAGATCGCGGCCTCGGGCGTGAACTTCATCGACGTCTACAAACGCGAGGGTGTTTACCCGGTGCCGACGCCGTTCGTCCTCGGTGGCGAGTGCGCCGGGCGGGTGATCGCCGCTGGCGCCGAGGTCAGCGAGTTCAAGCCCGGTGACATCGTGGCGACGGCTTCGGCCGAGGGCACCCACGCCACGGTCGCGGCGATCGACGCCGACAAGGCCGTCCCGGTTGCCCCTGGAGTCTCGGCCGAACTCGCTGCCGCGGCGATGCTGCAGGGCATGACCGCGCACTACCTGGTGAACTCCACCTACCAGGTCACGCCGGGTGTCGAGGTGCTCATTCACGCCGCGGCCGGCGGAGTCGGCAGGTTGCTCGTGCAGATGGCCAAAGCCAAGGGTGCACACGTGATCGCGACGGTCGGCAGCCCGGAGAAGGAGCAGGTGGCCGGCACGGCCGGGGCCGACGTCGTGATCCGCTACGACCGCATCGACGACACCGACGAACTCGCAGGCGTGATCCGCGAGGCATCCGGCGGCGGCGTCAACGTCGTGTACGACGGCGTGGGCAAGAGCACCTTCGACGCTTCGCTGGCCTCATTGCGCCCACGGGGGCTGCTCGCCCTGTTCGGCGGGGCGAGTGGCCAGGTGCCGCCCGTCGACCTGCAGCGGCTGAACTCCGGCGGCTCGCTGTTCGTCACCCGACCCACCCTGGTGCACTACACCGCCAACCGTGAGGAACTGCTCTGGCGCGCGGGCGAGGTGCTCGGCGCGATCGCCGACAACACGCTGCGCATCGCGATCGGCGGGCGCTACTCGCTCGAGCAAGCCGCCGAGGCTTACAGCGACCTCGAGGCGCGACGCACGACGGGCAAGCTGCTCATCGTTCCGTAGTTTTGTCCCCTTTGTGTTGCTTGTCGGAGGTATCCGGTCCAGGCTGATGGCGAGTCCCGCCTGACCCTGGCGGGCAACGCAGAGTTGGGAGAGCCACCGTGATCGACATCATGGCCACCACCGCACGGCACTCGCGCCGCGTATCCCGCCGCATTCGCCGGCGCACCGCATCGGTCGTCGTCGGACTCGTCGCGGCGCTGGTCGCCGGCGTCGTCGCGATCGCCTCCCCCGCCACGGCGACCGGCGTTGTCTATGGCATGGACGTGTCGGGCTACCAGGGCAACGTGAACTGGTCGGGCGCTTACGCCAACGGCGCCCGCTTTGCCTACGTCAAGGCAACCGAAGGCACGTCCTACCGCAACCCCTACTTCGCCCAGCAGTACAACGGCTCCTACAACGTCGGCATGATCCGCGGCGCGTACCACTTCGCTCGCCCGAACGTCTCTTCCGGCAGCTACCAGGCCGACTACTTCGTCAACCACGGCGGCGGCTGGTCTCGCGACGGCAAGACGCTGCCCGGCGCCCTGGACATCGAGTGGAACCCGTACAGCGGCGGCACCTGCTACGGGTACAGCCAAACCGGCATGGTGTCCTGGATCAGGGCGTTCAGCAATGAGTACCACTACCGCACCGGGCGCTACCCGGTGATCTACACCGCCACGAGTTGGTGGACGCAGTGCACCGGGAACACCGGTGGGTTCTCGACGACCAGCCCGCTCTGGGTGGCGCGGTACTCCACGAGCGTCGGCACCCTGCCGTACAACTGGAGCTACTACACGTTCTGGCAATACGCGGACTCCGGCAAGTTCCCCGGCGACCAGGATCGGTTCAACGGCGCCTACAGCCAACTGCAGGCGATCGCCACCGGCTGAGCTGTCGGCTTTTCCCCGCCAGTGGCCGGTTTCCGGCTCGGCAACCGGCCACCAGCGGGGCAATCAGGTCGGGCACTAGCGGCGCCTGACGCCCGCGGCCAGGTCGGCGGCGAGGGCGCGCACCGCGGCCACGCCGCCGGCATCGGGTGAATCGAGCAGGCAGCGCACGAGCGCCGAGCCGACGATCACTCCGTCGGCGAAGGCGGCCACCTCGGCGGCCTGCTCGCCGTTGGACACGCCGAGTCCGACGCAGACCGGCGAGTCGGGCGCCAGCGCGCGCACCCGCTGGACCAGCGTCTCGGCGGTGCCGCCCACGGCGGCTCGCGCTCCCGTCACGCCCATCGTGGACGCGGCGTAGAGGAACCCGCGCGACGCCGCCGCCGTGGCCACTATGCGCGCGTCGGTCGATGACGGTGCGACCAGAAAGACGCGGTCCAGGCCGTGTGTGTCGGTCGCGGCCAGCCACGCCGTGGCCTCGTCGGGGACGAGGTCAGGCGTGATTGCCCCCGATCCACCCGCCGCGCCCAGATCGGCGGCGAAGCGTTCGACGCCGTAGCGATCGATCGGATTCCAGTACGACATCACCACGGCGGCGGCACCGCTGTGCGCGACCGCCCCGACCGCTTGCAGCGCGTCTCTGATGCTCACCCCCGCGCGTACGGCGGGCTCGGCGGCCGCCTGGATCGTCGGGCCGTCCATCACCGGGTCGCTGTACGGTACGCCGACCTCGACCACGTCGGCGCCGCCCTCGACTATGGCGCACATCGCCTCGATGGAGAGTTCGACCGAGGGGTAGCCGACCGGCAGGTAACCGATGAGTGCCGCCCGGTTCTCGGCCCGGGCCGTGGCCAGCGCGTCGGAGAGCGCGGTCATGCTTTCAGCCCGAAGTACGTCGCCGCGGTCTCGACATCCTTGTCGCCGCGGCCGGACAGGTTCACCAGGATCACCCCGGCCGGGCCGAGTTCGCGACCCAGCTCCATCGCCCCGGCCAGCGCGTGTGCCGACTCGATCGCCGGGATGATGCCCTCGGTCTTGCACAGCAGCGAGAACGCGTCCATGGCCTGCGCGTCGGTGATCGGCCGGTACTCGGCGCGGCCGATGTCGTGCAGGTAAGAGTGCTCCGGGCCCACGCCGGGATAGTCGAGCCCGGCGGAGATCGAGTGCGATTCGATCGTCTGGCCATGCTCGTCCTGCAGCAGGTAGGACCGTGCGCCGTGCAGCACGCCGGGCATCCCACCGGTGATAGTGGCCGCGTGACGGCCACTGTCGATGCCCTCGCCGCCCGCCTCGAAACCCACCAACCGCACCGACGCGTCCGGCATGAACGCCGTGAAGATGCCGATCGCGTTCGACCCGCCACCAACGCACGCCACCACGACGTCGGGCAGCCGGCCGACGCGCTCGAGCACCTGCTCGCGCGCCTCGTCGCCGATCACGCGCTGGTACTCACGCACCATCAGCGGGAACGGGTGGGGTCCGGCCACGGTGCCGAACACGTAGTTCGTGGTGTTGACGTTGGTCACCCAGTCGCGCATCGCCTCGTTGATCGCGTCCTTGAGCGTGCGGGAACCGGTCGTCACCGGCACCACCGTCGCGCCGAGCAGTTGCATCCGCACGACGTTGAGCGCCTGCCGGCGGGTGTCCTGCTCGCCCATGTAGACCGTGCATTCCAGCCCCATGAGCGCGGCCGCCGTCGCGGTGGCCACGCCGTGCTGCCCGGCACCGGTCTCGGCGATCACCCGCTTCTTGCCGATGCGCTGGGTGAGCAGGGCCTGCCCCAGCACGTTGTTGATCTTGTGTGAGCCGGTGTGGTTCAGGTCCTCACGCTTGAGCAACACCCGCGCTCCCCCGGCGTGCTCGGCGAACTTCGGCACGTCAGTCAGCGGGGAGGGGCGCCCGGTGTAGTCGCGGTGCAGGCGCTGCAGTTCGGCGATGAAGACAGGATCTTGTTGGGTGGCATGGAAGGCGGCAGTGAGTTCGTCGATGGCGGCGATGAGCGCCTCGGGGACGAAGCGCCCGCCGAATTGGCCGAAGTGGCCAGTGGCATCAGGCGTTGCAGAGTCGGCAGTCATGACGGTCGGGCTCCAGGAGTGAGGGGACGGGCGGGCGGCGACGGGACGTCACCCGCGCCATCGCCCGCCGGAACTGGGAGCCGAGTTCATGCCGCCACCTTACCGATGGACCACATCGGCAGAATGGCCGCCATGACCCAACAACCGCGATGGTTCACCGACTTCGACGCCGGGCACTCCCAGGCCTACATCGAACGGTTCCGGCGGATGGCCGCCGACGGCACAGACCTGGTCGGCGAGGCCCGCCTGCTCGACGCGCTGGTCGCGCCGCGGGCGCGCATCCTCGACGCCGGGTGCGGTACGGGCCGTATCGGCGCGGAGTTGATGCGCCGCGGCCACGATGTCGTCGGTGTCGACATCGACGAGGAACTGATCGCCGCCGCCCGCGAGGATCACCCCGGCCCGGCCTGGCTGGTGGGCGACCTGAGCGATCTGGACCTCGCGGCACACGGTGAGGGCCGACTGTTCGACGCCGCAATCGTGGCAGGGAATGTTCTCATCTTCGTCGCGCCGGGAACCGAACCGGACGTGCTGAGCGGGATAGCTCAGCATGTCCGGGGCGGCGGCGTCATCGTGGCCGGCTTCGCGCTCGACGCCGGATACTCCTTGACCGAATTCGACGGCCATTGCGCGGCGGCCGGCCTGATTCTCGAGCACCGCTTCGCCACCTGGGACCTGCGGCCGTGGCGGGCGAGCGCCGACTACGCCGTCAGCGTCCTGCGGTGCGCGCCGGGACACTAGCCCCGGCGCGTCAGCCTCACGCGACGACCGCGTCGATCGCCTTCTTCAGGGCGCTGGGCTGGGCCGGGCTCGTCGGCGCCTTCTTGCGCATCTTCTCCATCTTGGCGCCCATCTCCTGCAGCTCCTTACGACCGAGTCCGGCCCGGACCTTGGGGAACCAGTCCTGCTCCTCCTCCTCGATGTGGTGCCTGACGCTCTCGATGAGGACGGTCGTCTTCGCGTCGAACCGCTCGTCGTCGGGGTTGAGCACCGACAGCTCGGAACAGAGGATGTCGGCTACGTGGTGCTCCTCGTAGGACTCCAGGATGTCATCCTCGAGGTCGGGGAGCAGCTTGCGGACCGCCGGGTACACCACCTCGTTCTCGAGATAGGTGTGCACTGTCAGCAGTTCGATCATCTTCTTGACCAACTGGCCCTTGGTGGCCTGTGCGTTGTCACCGGCCTTCTCGAACTGGGCGAACAGGCGGCGCAACTCTTTGTGGTCGTTCTTCAAGAGCACAATCGCGTCCGTGGACATTCATTCCTCCAAGTATTGGGATGCGACGGCGCCCCGGCCGCCCGGTACTGCATACCCGACGCCTGGAGGCGTCTATCGAGATCCTGGAGCTGCCTCAGCGTGATGCGCGGGGCGTGGCCGGGTGCGAGCCGGCCGTGACCAGTTCGGCGACTGCCTGACGCGGGTCTGCGGTGGTGACGAGTCCTTCGCCGACGAGCACGGCGTCGGCGCCGGCGGCCGCGTACTCGATCAGGTCGAGCGGGCCGCGCACGCCGGACTCGGCGATCTTGACGATGTGGGTCGGGAGCCCCGGCGCGATGCGCTCGAACGTCGAGCGGTCGACGTCGAGGGTGCGCAGGTCGCGCGCGTTGACGCCGATCACCCGGGCACCGGCGTCCAGGGCCCGCGACGCTTCGTCCTCGGTGTGCACCTCGACGAGCGCGGTCATGCCGAGTGACTCGATGCGCTCGCGCAGGCCGATGAGCGTGTTCTGCTCGAGCGCCGCGACGATGAGAAGCACGACGTCGGCGCCGTGGGCCCGCGCTTCGTGAACCTGGTACGGGGACACGACGAAGTCCTTACGCAGCACGGCAACACCGACCGCTGCGCGCACCGCATCCAAGTCAGCCAGCGAACCGCCGAAACGCCGCTCCTCGGTGATGACGCTGATCATGCGTGCGCCGCCGGCCTCGTAGGCAGCCGCCAGCGCCGCCGGGTCACTGATGATGGCGAGCGCGCCCTTCGACGGACTGCGTCGCTTCACTTC
>JBDTXT010000147.1:0-6896 GCA_040006035.1 Pseudonocardiales bacterium
GGCCCGGCTACTGCAGTCCAGCGGCGCGAAGGTCATTCGCGAGTACTACTTCAATGACGCCGGTAGCCAGATCGATCGCTTCGCCCGCACCCTGGTCGAGGTCGCCCATGGCCGGCCGGTGCCCGACGACGGCTATGCCGGTGAGTACATCGACGAGATTGCCGCGGCCGTCGTGGCCAAGAATACGGGCGTACTGGCGCTGCCCGACGCCGAACAGGTAGAGACCTTCCGTCGCGACGGCGTCGAGCTGATGTTCGCCGACATCAAGGCCTCGCTCGCCAGCTTCGGGGTCGCGTTCGACGTTTACTTCAACGAACGTGACCTGCACGAGAGTGGCGCGCTCGGCCGTGCTCTCGACCGGCTGCGCGATCAGGGCAACGTCTACGAGTCCGAAGGCGCCACCTGGCTGCGCACCACCGACCATGGCGACGACCGCGACCGCGTGCTGGTCCGCGGCACCGGCGAGTGGACCTACTTCGCCGCCGATTGTGCCTATTACCTCGACAAGCGCGAGCGCGGCTTCGACCGCGTCGTGATCATGCTCGGCGCCGACCACCACGGCTATATCAACCGGCTGCGGGCGATGGCGACCTGTTTCGGCGACAAGCCCGACGAGACGCTCGAGATCCTGATCGGCCAGTTGGTGAGCCTGGTCAAGGACGGCGTCGAGATGCGGATGAGCAAGCGGGCCGGAAACGTGATCGTGCTCGCCGACCTCGTCGACGCCATCGGCGCCGACGCCGCGCGCTACGCGCTCGTGCGCTACTCATCAGACCAGCGCATCGAGATCGACCTCGACCTCTGGGCTCGGCGGGGCAACGACAACCCGGTGTACTACGTGCAGTACGCGCACGCCCGGCTGGCGTCGCTGCAGCGAAACGCGGCTGAACTCGGCATCGTGCGCTCGGCCGAGCCGAACCTCGGACTGCTCACCCACGAGCGAGAGGTCGATCTGCTCGGTGCCCTCGGGGACTTTCCGCGCACGGTGGCCGCGGCCGCCGAATTGCGGGCGCCGCATCGCGTGGCGCATTACCTCGAGTCGCTGGCCGGCACCTATCACCGCTTCTACGACGCGTGCCGCGTGCTGCCGATGGGCGACGAGCCGGCTACCGACCTCACCCACGCCCGCCTCTGGCTGGTCGAGGCGACCCGCATCGTGATCGCCAACGGGCTCGAATTGCTCGGCGTCACCGCTCCGGAGCGGATGTAGTCAATGAGCAGATCCGCGCACCCGGCCGGACCCCGCTACGCCGACGTCATCCCCGAGTCGCACGCGGCCGCCGCACCCGAGGATCTCAACCGCCTCGATCCCTCGATCTGGCCCGCCTCAGCGCGCCGGGTCGGCGGCGTACTGCAGATCGGTGCTCGGTCGGTCCCCGACCTCGTCGCCGAGCACGGCACGCCCACCCTGCTTCTGGACGAGGACGACCTGCGCGGCCGGGCCCGCGCGTATTCGGCCGCATTCCAGGGTGTCGACGTGTACTACGCGGGCAAGGCGTTCCTGTGCACGACCGTGGCCCGCTGGATCGCCGAAGAGGGTCTGGGACTCGACGTCTGCACCGGGGGCGAGCTCGCGGTGGCCCTGGCCGCTGATTTCCCGCGCGAGCGAATCGCGTTGCACGGCAACAACAAATCCAGTGCCGAACTGGCGCGTGCGGTGGCCGCCCGCGTCGGGCACGTCATCGTCGATTCTTTCGTCGAGATCGAGCGGCTGGCTGAACTGGCCGCCGCAGCCGGTATCCGCCAGCGGGTACTGGTGCGTGCCACCGTCGGCGTCGAGGCCCACACTCACGAGTACATCGCCACCGCTCACGAGGACCAGAAGTTCGGCTTCTCATTGCGCGACGGCGCCGCCGAACAGGCGGTCGCTGCCGTACTTGCAGCCGACTCCCTGGAGTTCGCCGGGCTGCATTCGCACATCGGCTCGCAGATCTTCGACACCGCCGGTTTTGAGGTGGCGGCGCACCGCGTCGTCGGTCTGGCCGCCGCGATCCAAGCCACCCACGGCGTGGCCGTCGACGAGATCAACCTCGGCGGTGGCCTCGGAATCGCCTACGTCAGCGGCGACGACCCGGAGACGCCGAAGCAGACCGTCGAGCGGCTCAACGCGATCGTCGAACGGGAATGCCGCGCCGCCGGCCTCCCCATGCCGCGATTGTCTGTCGAGCCCGGCCGCGCGATCGTCGGGCCCAGTGCCATCACCGTTTACGAGGTGGGCACCGTCAAGGACGTCACGCTCGACGGCGGCCTGACCCGCAGCTACGTCTCGGTCGACGGCGGCATGAGCGACAACATCCGCACTGCTCTATACGGCGCCGAATACACCTGCGCCCTCGCCAACCGGTCCTCGGCCGCCTCGCCGAAGCTGTCCCGCATTGTGGGTAAGCATTGCGAGAGCGGCGACATCGTCGTTCGCGACGCCTGGCTGCCTTCCGACGTCGTGCCTGGCGACCTGGTGGCGATCGCCGCCACCGGTGCCTATTGCCGCAGCATGGCCAGCAACTACAACCACGTGCCCCGGCCGCCGGTCGTGGCGGTGCGCGACGGCTCGTCGACAGTCATCCTCCGGCGCGAGACCGAGCATGACCTGCTGCGCCTGGACGCCGGCTGGGAGGGTTCGGCATGAGCGACGCGCTGCGCGTCGCGCTGCTCGGCTGCGGCGTGGTCGGCTCGCAGATCGTGCGACTGCTGCACGCGCAGGCCGATGACCTGACCGCCCGCGTCGGCGTCCCGCTCGAGCTGGTCGGCGTCGCGGTGCGCCGTCCTGGCAAACACACCGACATCGACCCTGAGTTGCTCACCACCGACGCGGCTGCGCTCGTCGCCCGCGACGACGTCGACCTGGTGGTCGAGGTCATCGGCGGCATCGAACCGGTCCGGACCCTGCTGCTCGCGGCGCTGGCCGCCGGCAAGAGTGTGGTCAGTGCCAACAAGGCCCTGCTGGCCGAGGATGGCGCCGCGCTACACGAGGCGGCGAGCAACGCGGGAGTCGACCTGTACTACGAAGCTGCGGTCGCCGGGGCGATCCCGCTGCTGCGACCCTTGCGTGAGTCCTTGGCCGGCGATCGCATCACCCGCGTGATGGGCATCGTCAACGGCACTACGAACTTCGTCCTCTCGCGCATGGATGCCACCGGCGCCGGTTTCGACGAGGCACTGGCCGAGGCCACCACGCTCGGCTACGCCGAAGCCGACCCCACCGCCGACATCGACGGCTACGACGCGGCGGCCAAGGCCGCGATCCTCGCCGGGCTGGCGTTCCACACCCGCGTGACAACCTCCGACGTGTACCGCGAGGGCATTGGTGACGTCACGGCCGCCGACATGGCCAGCGCCAGGGCGATGGGCTGCACGGTCAAGTTGCTCGCCATCTGTGAACGCACGGTGGGCACCGATGGCGCCGAGAACGTCGCCGTCCGTGTGCACCCCGCAATGATTCCGCGAACGCACCCGCTCGCCGGCGTAGGCGACGCGTTCAATGCAGTCTTCGTCGAGGCAGAGGCGGCCGGCTCGCTGATGTTCTACGGCCGCGGCGCGGGCGGGGCACCTACCGCCAGCGCGGTGCTGGGCGATCTTGTCGCCGTGGCCCGCAATCGTGTCAACGGCAGCAGGGGTGCCGGCGAGAGTTCCTACGCCGCGCTGGCGACGCAGCCCATGGGCGAGGTCGCCACCCGCTATCACGTCGCACTCGATGTCGCGGACGAGCCAGGTGTCCTGGCCGCGGTGGCCGGCACGTTCGCCGAGCACGGCGTGAGCATCCAGACCGTGCGCCAGGAGGGTCGCGGCGACGCCGCCACGCTGGTGCTCGTCACCCACAGCGCCACGGACGCCGCATTGGCCAGCACGGTGGAGCGGCTGTCACACATGCAGTTCGTACGCCGCGCGGCCAGCGTCATGCGGGTTGAAGGCATGACCTCGGACCAGGACCGCTGATGACCGAGCCGGCGTCGGCGCAGGTGCGCGCGGCAAGCCTGTGGCCGGGGGTGATCGAGGCATACCGCGATCGGCTCCCGGTCAGCGCCGCCACCCCGGTCGTCACCCTGTTCGAGGGCGGCACCCCGCTGGTCGAAGCGCGTGAGCTGTCCACCCGCACCGAATGCACGGTTTATCTCAAGGTCGAGGGCGCGAATCCGACGGGCTCGTTCAAGGACCGTGGCATGACGATGGCGATCTCGAAGGCGGCCGAAGAGGGCGCTCAGGCGGTCATCTGCGCATCGACAGGCAATACCTCCGCCAGTGCAGCCGCCTATGCTGTGCGCGCCGGTATGACCTGCGCTGTGCTCGTGCCTGCCGGCAAGATCGCGCTCGGCAAGATGGCGCAGGCGCTCGTGCACGGCGCCCGGCTGCTGCAGGTCGACGGCAACTTCGACGACTGCCTCGAGCTTGCCCGCAAGCTCGCCGTCGACTACCCGGTCGCGCTGGTCAACTCCGTCAACCCGTACCGGATCGAAGGGCAGAAGACCGCTGCCTTCGAGGTCTGCGACGCTCTCGGTCGCGCCCCTGACATGCACTGCATCCCGGTGGGCAACGCCGGCAACATCACTGCGTACTGGAAGGGCTACCGCGAATACGCCGGCGACGGCGTAATCGACTCGACGCCACGGATGTTCGGCTTCCAAGCGGCCGGTGCCGCGCCGATCGTCAACGGCGCGCCGGTGCTCGCGCCTATGACGATCGCCACCGCGATCCGGATCGGAAACCCAGCGTCGTGGCAGTCGGCCGAACAGGCGCGTGACGAGTCCGGCGGCTTGATCGACGCCGTGACCGACAAGCAGATCCTGGAGGCTTACCGGCTGGTGGCCCGCCGCGAGGCCGTGTTCATCGAACCGGCGTCAGCCGCGAGCGTGGCGGGGCTGCTGAAAACCGCGGCGGACGGCCGGTTGCCGAAGGGCTCGACGGTCGTGTGCACCGTCACCGGCAACGGTCTGAAGGATCCCGAGTGGGCGATCTCCGGCGCGCCCAAGCCGATCACCGTGCCGGTCGACGGTCACGCCGCTGCCGTGCAGCTCGGGCTGGCATGAAGCCGGCCTTTCGCGCTGGTGCCGTGCACGTCCGGGTGCCGGCCACCAGCGCCAACCTGGGCCCGGGCTTCGACGCGTTCGGCCTCGCCCTGTCACTGCATGACGACGTGGTCGGGCGAGTCGGTGAGGACGGCCTCGTCATCGACATCGCGGGCGAGGGCGCCGAGCTGCCCCGCGACGAGACCCACCTGGTTGTGCGGGCAATGCGGCGAGTTTTCGACGAGCTCGGCGGGCAGCCGCGCGGGATCGAACTGTCGTGCGCGAACCGCATCCCGCACGGCCGCGGGCTGGGCTCCTCCGGCGCTGCCATCGCCGCCGGCGTCCTGCTGGCCCGGTCCCTGGTGCTCGGCGCCGAGCGGGCGTTGCCCGACGACGAACTGCTCGCCATGGCGAGCGAGATCGAGGGCCACCCCGACAACGTCTCAGCGTGCCTGCTCGGCGGATTGGCCATCGCCTGGACCGATGATTCGATGGCCCACGCGCTCGGCCTGAACTGCGATCCGGCGATCCGGCCGGTGGCGCTGATACCGCCGTTCACCGCCTCGACCGAGCAGGCCCGCGGTCTGCTGCCGGCCACGGTGCCGCATCGCGACGCGGCGTTCGCCGCAGGGCGCGCGGCACTGCTCATAGCGGCGTTGACCGGCTCGCCCGAGGTCCTGCTGGCCGCCACTGAGGACCGGCTGCATCAGCAGTACCGGCGACCGGCCATGCCGCAGAGCGCCGACCTGCTGGCGGCACTACGGGCGTCCGGACTGGCCGCCGTTGTCTCCGGCGCGGGACCGACGGTGCTGGTCCTGGCGCGAGACGACGACGAGGTCGCCCGCGCGGCCTCGCTGGCCCCGACCGAATGGATCTGCCTTGCGCTGTCCGTCGACACGGTCGGTGCGCACGTCGTCCGGCCCGCCCGCTGAGATCACCGAGGCAGGGAACACGCCGCGTCCCCCCGGTGTTGCTGATATGGGTAAAGAGCGTCTAGGCTCACTTCTGTCAGTCCAGGCGCCGCAACCGCGACGCGCCACCCCGCCCCCCCGCACCCACCTGCTCAATCTGATGAGTACGGCAAGCGGCTGGGATCACTGGCTCACCACCGCAACCTCCCCGAGTTAATTTGCTCGGGAGAACTGGATCAAGTCGGCTTGCCGACCCGGTCCGGACTAAGCGGTCGCGCCGCGTAAACAACGCGCCGACCACCCTCGGAAGGATCCGAAAATATCGTGACAGACACCCAAGAGCAGACCCTGCCTGCCGCTACGGACCAGGCCTCGCGTGAGAACACGCCGGCCACCGGTGGCGACGGGGCTGCCGGCTCGCAGCGCTCAGCCGCCGCGGGCAGCACCGCCAAGCGCGGCTCCCTCTCCACGATGCTGCTGCCTGAGTTGCAGCAGGTCGCGAGCGGCCTAGGCATCAGCACCACCAAGAAGAAGAAGAGCGACCTGGTCGCCGCCATTCAGGCTGCCCGTAGCGCCTCGAGCAGCGCAGCGGAAGCCGCGCCCGCGCAACGACCGGCCCGCCGCCGTGCGTCCGCGCCCCAGCAGTCCAGCGCCGACTCAGACGTGCCCTCGGCCACTGACTCCCCGGCCGACACCAGCACCAGCACCGGCACCGACGCCGGCGAACAGGGCAGCGGCCAGGCCGTGAACGGCCGCCGCGAGCCCCGCCAGCAGGGCCAAGGCAACCAGAGCAGCGGCAACCAGAACCGCCAGCAAGCCAACCAGAACCGTCAGCAGAGTCAGGGCGGCCAGGGCGGTCAAGGCAACCAGAACCGCCAACAGAACCAGCCTGATCAAGGTGGACAGAACACCAGCGGCCAGAACCGTCCGCAGAACCAAGGCGGCCAGAACCAAGGCGGCCAGAACCAAGGCGGCCAGAACCAAG
>JBDTXT010000148.1:0-6890 GCA_040006035.1 Pseudonocardiales bacterium
GCTTCCCTGACACGGAAGAGGTCACTGGTTCAATCCCAGTACCGCCCACGCGAAGTAGCAGGTCAGAGGCCAGTTCCCGGAAACGGGAGCTGGCCTCTTGACGCTTCTATGGTTTGTCAAGTGGTGGATTGCTCCATGAGGCGGTAGATGCTGCGGGCGAGGTAGCGCTTGATGCAGCGGCGGATTTCGCGGGTGGTTTTGCCGTCGCTGGTGCGGCGGGCGGCGTAGGCGATGGCCGGTGGGTGGTAGCGGAGCCGGCTGATCGCGATGGTGTGCAGGGCCCGGTTGGCGTGCCGGTCGCCGTAGGGGTTGAGCCGGTGGCGGCTGGTCCGGCCCGAGGATGCGGGGATGGGTGCGGTGCGCCGGTGAGGGCGGCGAACGCGGCCTCGCTGCGGAACCGGCCGTGGTGGGACCAGGTGACCAGCAGCTGGGCGGCGCTGATGGGCCCGACGCCGGGCTGGTCCAGCAGGGCGGGTATCCAGGCCTGGACCAGGCCGCGGATGGTCTTGAGGCTGGCGGCCAGGTCGGCGTCGAAGCTGGTGATCTGGGTGGCGAGCTGGGCCAGGGCACGGTGCAGGTGCTGCTCGCTGACCGGCTGCCCCGGCCGGGCGCGCAGGGCCTTGGCTGCGCGGACCTGGCGGTCGGTGGGCAGGCGGCGGAACTTGTCCCGCAGGCTGTCGGGGGCGGTCAGGACCAGAGCCTTGAAGGTGTTGACGGTGGCGGTGCGGGTCTTGGTGGCGTACTCGCGGGTGGCCAGCAGGATCCGCAGCGCCTCACGGGTCTCCCCCGTGCGCGGGCGGGCCGGGTCGGCGGTGGCCAGGGCCTGGCGGGCGGCGCGGACGGCGTCCAGCTCGTCGGACTTGCCGCCGCGGCGGCGGGCGCGCTTGGGCCGGTCAGCCTCGATGACCAGCTGCCCGGCATCAGCGAGTGCGCGGGCCAGGCCCGCGCCGTGCGACCCGCAGCCCTCGATGGCCCAGGCCACCTGAGGACCGGGGGCGCGGGCGGCGGCGAACGCGGCCAGCTCGGCGTAGCCGGCGGCGTCCGCGCGGACCTCCACGGTGGCCAGGTGGCCACCGAGCCGGCCGGGCCAGCGCAGCGGTGTGGGTGCCGGTGTGGGTGCCCGGCGCCTATTACGGCGCCGGTCGAGATCTGCGAGCATGGGCATGGGCCGTTCTCCCGTCAGGCCAGAGCGGCACCGGGACATCTGGCACCGGCCTGGGGGCACACACCTGACGGCATATCTGTGATGCGTCGTGCCCGCAGCAACGGGCACAGACAGGCTTCTGATCAGGCCAGCAGGTGAGCCAGGCCGGTGCCAGTGACCCCCGGGCGGACATGTCAACAGCAAGGCACACCCCCGAAGAGCGGCCAGATCATTTGAGGGTCAGCCGGAGATCACCAGCACCGATCCTGGCACCAGCCCCAGGTTCCAGGGCCACACCAAGCCTCACAGATCATTTGTCAACGATTGTCAACAGGATCTGCCGGGCCTGGGTGACACAAGACCGTCGCCACGGCGATCCCGACACCGCAGCACGCTTTCCCGACGTCGCCGCCGAATACGTGACTCGAAGCTGGGTCCACAACATTCACTTGCTCGCCGAGTCGCTCGCCGCGCTGGCTGCCCGCGGGCTGCTGCACATTGACGATCCCGACGTCGCCGCCGAACAGCTGACCTGGCTCGTGGTCGCCGCCCCGCTCAACCGACTCACCCTACGGGCCGGGGCCGACCCGGATTCCGACGAGGAACTCGAAGCCCTCGCCATCCAGGGGGTGACCACCTTCCTGACCCGCTACGGCCCGCAAAAGTGAACCGCCGCGAGGACCTGCCTGCGGGAGGAATGGGCACCTTGGCAACCTGGACCGCCGTCGCCACCAGCGCGGCGCTATTCGCGTCATCCGCACTAGTTATTGGGGCCTGAAGCATCGCATGTACCGGCAAACCGGCCGAGCCGCCCTCGTGACCAGCACCGGGCACCATGCCCGCTGGGAAGCCGCGCGCGACCGTCAGCGCGACCCCGCCGACCCTGCGACGGCGGCGAGAAGATTGTCCACGGCGGCGTTGTCGCCGGTCGAGCTGAGCTGTCCCATGGCGCGTGCGGATGCGGTGTCGTGTGCGCCGGTGAGCAGCGCCTGCAGGACGTTGCGGTTCGTGGTGATGACGGCGTCGACCGGCCCGGGCGGCTCGGCGCGTGCCAGTTCGACGAGGCGGCCGCGGCGCACGCGCAGGTGATAGCTCTCGTGTTCGAGGTGGATTTGAAACGTCGTGCTCCACTGCGCAGGGCCGGCTCGGAAGAATGTCCGCAGCCCGAGCATGACCGTGTCGTCGCTCAGGTCACCGGTCAACGGCGCGTGCGGTGACCGGCTGCCCCAGCTGGCCAGGGCGGCGAAGACGGGTTCGAGGTCGGCGCCCCACGGGGTGAGGTCGTACAGCTGGGCCCGGATCGGGGCGGCGAGCGTGCGCTTGCGCACCACTGCTGCGAGTTCGAGGCCGCGCAGCCGGTGCGCGAGCACGCTCGGGCTGATCGCGGGCAGCGCCGACTGCAGATCGGCGTAGCGGCGCGGGCCGAGTCGGAGCTCTCGGATGACGAGCAGTGCCCACCGTTCGCCG
This sequence comes from Pseudonocardiales bacterium, assembly GCA_040006035.1. Classification (GTDB taxonomy): domain Bacteria; phylum Actinomycetota; class Actinomycetes; order Mycobacteriales; family Jatrophihabitantaceae; genus QHCC01. The sequence goes on from JBDTXT010000148.1 coordinate 2,612, forward strand.
ATCAGGTCCAGGGCGTGGGCCACTGGACAGGCCTGGCCGTAGGTGCGGTGCTCGACAGGCATTGCCACCATCTGGGCCTTGACCCCCTCGCGCGCTCGGACTAGCTTCGAAATCAATAGTGAATGCTAGCAGAGAGGTAGCGTGCGATGAGCCATCGCTACAGCGACTGCGACCCTGACTGCGAACTTCCGGTCGGCCTCGGCGGCGCGACGAGTGCCGCCGCTGCCATCCGGCGTGGAGACCTGCGGGCGAGCGAGCTCGCGGACATCGTCCTGACGCGCCTGACCGAGGCGGATGCGGAACTGAACGCGATCGTTGCCACGTGCCCGGATCGGGCGCGACAAGAGGCCGCCGACGTCGATCGAGCACTGTCGGCCGGCGCACCGTTGGGTCCGCTCGCCGGTGTTCCGATCAGCGTGAAAGAGGCGTTCCACACCGTGGGGCTTCCCACCACGTGGGGGTTGCCCGAGAACGAGGGGTGGACCGCCGACCAGGACGCGACGGTGGTGCACCGCCTGCGCGCCGCCGGCGCAATCGTCGTCGGCAAAACCAACGTGGCGACGATGCTGGCCGACTTCGCTCAGACCCAGAACAAGCTGTACGGACGAACCAACAATCCGCACGACCTGACCCGCAGCCCGGGCGGGTCCAGCGGCGGCTCGGCGGCGGCCGTCGCCGCGGGGCTTACGTTCCTAGACTTCGGCTCCGACCTGGCCGGCTCGATCCGCATTCCGGCGGCGTTCTGCGGCGTGTACGGCCTGCGACCCACCGCGAACATCGTGCCGCAGGACGGGTTCGCGCCGCCGGCAGCCCCGCCCACACCGCTGCCGCCCGATATCGCTTGGGTGAGCACGCTCGGGCCGATCGCACGCACTCCGGCCGATATCCGGGAGGCGTTGGCGATCACCCGCACGAGCCGAGAACCGCAATTCTCGCCGAGCAAGCCCGTGCGCCTGAACGGTTTGCGGTTGGGTGTCGTGCTCGACGATCCGAACTGTGCCGTGTCGAGCGACGTCGGCGCCGTGCTGTCCGACGCGCTGGACCGCCTTGCCGCAGCCGGAGTCGACATCGAGCAGGGCTGGCCGCTCGGAGTCGACCCGGACCGTGCGATGCCGAGTTTCGGGTTCGCGCTGCAGCGGTTTATGGCCGCCGCCGATCCCACTTCGGACTGGTCCGCGACCGACGCCGAAATCGATCAGGAGCGGCAGACGCTCGGTGAGCTGCGGGCGGCGTGGACCCGCTATTTCACTCGTGTCGACGCGTTCCTGTGCCCGGTGAACTTCACCGCCGCGATCGAACACGACGACCGGCCCTTCGACGAACGCACCGTGCACACCGTCGACGGTGAGCGACGCTACGACGAACAACCCTTCTGGACCGCGCAACCAGCCGTGGCCGGCCTCCCCGCCCTGGCCGCCCCCGCGGGCCGCACCAGCGCGGGCCTGCCGGTGGGTGTCCAGATCGTCGGACCGCCAGGCGGCGACGAGCTGATCATCGACATCGCCGAGCTGCTCGCCGGCGTTCTCGGCGGATACCAATCGCCCGGGAGTGCGTCGCGCCCGACCGACGCCGAGCACCGACCTGGCGCGCCGGCATGAACCGCGACCCCATTTACTGGGAGCAGGCCGAGGACTCCTTCCTCGCACCGTCGCTGGCCGCCGGAGATCCGACCGGCTGGTTCGACAAGCTCTATGCGGCGGCCGTCGACGACGGGTGACGATGCCGTGGAGCCGCGCAACGCCGCATCCCCTGCTCGTGGACTGGGCACAGCGCGCACATCTGCGCGGGGCCGGGCGGACCGCCGTCGTCGTCGGCTGGCCGCTCGGCGCCGACGCCGAGTTCGTCACCGGTCTCGGCTTCACAACCATTGCCTTCGACGTGTCCGCCACAGCGATCACCCTGGTCTGCGAGCGCCATCCCGACACCCGCATGACCTACGTCAGCGCCGACCTGCTCGACACACCCCCGGAATGGCGCCACGCCTTCGATCTCGTCGTCGAGATCATCACACTGCAGGCACTCCCGCCGGACCTGCACACCCGTGCCGCCGCCGCGGTCCGCGACCTCGTCGGGTCGGACGGCACCTTGCTGGTCATCGGTGCCCTACCCGACGACGTGCGGTGCCCAACGATGCCATCGCCGCAGCTCCGTGGCCGCTGACCCGAGCGGAGATCGACGCCGTGGCGAGCGACGGGCTGCGCGCGATCGCAATCGAAACGCTGCCCATGCCGGGCCGGCCTGGCGAGTCCCGCTGGCGCGCCGAATACCACCGACCCGCGGAGAACTGAGACCGCTCGTCAGCGCAGCGGGCCATCCGCGATCACGCCGCGGACCAGATCGGCCGACGTTCTGTGGGGAAGGAAACGCCACAAGCCACCAGGTAGCCCGGCGTCCGCATAGGGGCTGGGATCGGTCCCGGGCGGCAACGCCGCCACCACGTCGTAGTGCCGCCGACGCTCATCGCCGGCCGCGGTGCGCAACGAAGCCACCTCCGCGGCCATCTGCGCGAGTTGCTCGGGATGCTCGAGGTCCACCGGGACAGGCCCTCATAGCGGGCTGCTCGCCGCAGCGGCTTGCTCCGCCCGAACGAGGCCGCAACCCAGATCGGCACGCCGGGACGCTGCACCGGTCGCGGCAGAAACCGCCCCCGTCGATGGCGTAGAACTCACCGCGCACCGTCACCGGGTCTCCCGACCACGCAGCCACGACCACCTAGAGTGCCTCGTCCAGCATGCCGGCGCGTCGCCGCTCATCGACCTCCTCGCCCATGCGAGTGAACTCCTGACCGAACCGGTCGCTGCCCAGACCCACGCCCAACGTCAACCGACCGCCGCTGAGCCGGTCGAGGTCGCGGTCTCCGTCGCTACCTTCGCGGGTCTGCGCCGCGCCAACGGCGTGACCATCGGGCCCAACCGGATCCGTTCCGTCGCCATAGCCACCGCGGCCAGCGTGATCCACGGATCCGCAACCTCGACCACCGGCTCGGCCCATCGCAGGTGATCACACACGAACAACCCGTCCCAGCCCGCCTCCTCCGCCTCGACGGCCAAGGCGGCGACTAGGACAGGGTCGGCCAGCTCGTCGAAGATCGGCACGAACAACCCCGACAGCATCTGCTCATCATGCCGCTCAGCTGTCGTGATTCGTCGCCGGTGCGGCGGCAGGCAGGGCGGGCACGGCGGGCGGAGGGCTGCGCCTACGTGCGAGCAGCCGCCGTCGGCTTCAGTTGCGCGGCCCAGTCCACGAACGCGGCCAAGGCCCGCGACGGAGGCTCGTCAGGGTGGACGAAAACCGAGGCAGCGGCTCGGCGTCGGCGAGCGGGATCAGAACGACGTTCACCTCTCCGCGGAACTGCGCGGCATCCGCGACGGTGGGGTGCACGATCTGGCCGCGAGTGACCGCAGCGATCACCTCGGCCATCGTGTGTACCGCGGCATGGCGGCGCAACGAGCGCCCGCTCGGCGTGGCCGCTGGGACGAGTGTCTCGGGCAGTGCCCCGGCCAGGCCCGGTATGTCGGCGACGGAATAGTCGGCCAGGTCGTCCCAGCGGACCTGCGTCCGGGTTGCGAGCGGGTGGCACACCGCGACCGCGACCGCGCGCGTCTCGCACGACAGTGTCGGCCCGATCGCCACGCCCGGTTCGTCTAGGACTTGCCGCCGGTGATCTCGCCGGTCGTGCCGGCTGGAACGATGGCTCGCATGAGCGGCGAACGCGGTAATCGACTGGCTTGGGTCGGAGCGGGTTTGCTCCGTGATCGGTGGTTCGTCCGAGTGCCCATCTGGCTCTACCGAGCCAGGCTTGGCGTCATCTTCGGCCACCGGTTACTGATGTTCGAACACGTAGGACGTAACACCGGCCAGCGGCGCTTCGTCGGCCTGGAAGTGGTGGACCATCCGGCACGCGACCGCTACGTCGTGGTCTCCGGCTTCGGCACTCGTGCGCAGTGGTTTCGCAACGTCGAGGCCAACCCGCAAGTACGTGTCTACCTCGCCAGCCACGCGCCGGCGCCGGCGACTGCGCGGCGACTGGACGCGGCTGCGGCAACCGCCGCACTTGGCCGCTACGCCCACGCGCACCCTCGGGCATGGGCGAAGATGCGGCCAGTCCTCGAGGACACGCTAGGAACCAGCATCGACGAACACGGTACCGAACCGCCGATGATCGCCCTCGACGTCGCCGCTCACATGCAGCCCGGTGGAACTGACCTGAGTCGATAGGCAATCGGCTTGTGCGAGGCGCGACTCTGTCAGTCTCGATGGCGCACGACGTTGACGATGT
>JBDTXT010000149.1:0-6867 GCA_040006035.1 Pseudonocardiales bacterium
AGCGATCCGGCGAGGGCCAGCAGCACCGGCAACAGATGGTTGCCCTGGGCGTTCACCGTGCCCGGCCCCACGGCGTGGAACCCGGACGACTCGATCCGCGCTGCCTTCGGCGACCCGAACACATCGGGCTGCACTCCGATCTTCAGTGAGTGGTTGTCCATCAGCCAGCGTCCGGCGATGCCGTAGGTCGCCGGATCCCGCGTGGCGTAGACGTCCTCGGCGAAGTAGCGCACGTTGTACAGGAACCAGGCGAGCGCGACGAGCGCAGCGGCCCCCGTGATCACCGTCGTGCGACGGTCGGCGGGCTCGGCGGGCAGGCCGCACACCCACATGGCGACGCCCGCCCCGATCGGCCCGAGCGGGATCACCAGCTGAGGATGGAACGCACCGGCGAGCAGTAGGACCATCGGGCCGACGCAGAATCCCGCCACGCCGGCGGCAACGAGCTCGGGCGAGGCCACCAGCACACGGGACAGCCACTGCCGCAGGTCCGCTCGGGTGGTGGCCCGGGGGCGCGCGGCGGGCGTGAGGTCCACGTCGCTTGCTTGCGCCATCGACCCTCCTGGCCCGCTACCCGGCGCCTCGGTCGAGGCGACTGCCTCAACTTACGAGATGACGCTCGGTATGGTCCCAGAGTCCCTCGCACGAGGGGGCAAGTCAGTCCTGGGAGCCGCAGATGGACAAGACCTACGCCTCGGTTGCCGCCGCTGTCGCGGACATGCCCGATGGAGCGTCGCTCGCGGTCGGCGGCTTCGGGCTCGGGGGAATCCCGCACAACCTGATCGCCGCGGTGCTCGAGCAGGGAACGACGTCACTCGAGACGGTCTCGAACAACTGCGGGGTCGACGGCGCCGGGCTGGGGATGCTGCTGCATGCGGGCCGGATCAGGCGCACGGTCGGCTCGTACGTGGGCGAGAACCGCGAGTTCGCGCGTCAGTACCTGGCCGGGGAGCTCGAACTCGAGCTGTGCCCGCAGGGGACCCTGGCCGAGCGCCTGCGCGCCGGCGGCTGCGGAATCCCGGCGTTCTACACACCCGCCGGCGTCGGCACGATGGTGGCCGACGGCGGCCTGCCGTGGCGCTATCACCCCGACGGGACGGTCGCGATCGAGTCAGACCCGAAGGAAGTGCGCCGCTTCGCAGAGCAGGACTACGTGCTCGAATTCGGCATCGTCACCGACTACGCGCTCGTCCGGGCGGCCCGCGGGGATCGGCACGGAAACCTCAGCTACGCCGCGTCGGCGCGAAACTTCAACCCGTTGTGCGCGATGGCCGGGCGCATCACGATCGCCGAGGTGGAGCAGCTTGTCGAGCCCGGGGAACTCGATCCCGAGCAGATCGACACACCAGGCGTGTTCGTGCAGCGGGTGGTCGAGGTCGGCACGGCTGGCAAGCAGATCGAGAAGCACACGACTCGGCCCCGGCCGGCGGAGGCATCATGACCCTCACTCGCACCGAACTAGCGGCCCGGGTGGCGGCCGAGCTGTCCGACGGGCAGTACGTCAACCTGGGCATCGGCCTGCCGACATTGGTGCCCAACTATGTCGCACCGGGCGTGCACGTGGTGCTGCAGTCCGAGAACGGCATCCTCGGTGTCGGCCCGTACCCCTACGACGGCGATGAAGACCCGGACCTGATCAACGCCGGGAAGGAGACCGTGACGATCCTGCCGGGGGCGGCTTTCTTCGACTCGGCCACGTCGTTCGGCATGATTCGAGGCGGCCACATCGACGTCGCGGTCCTCGGCGCGATGCAGGTGTCGGTGCGCGGCGACCTGGCCAACTGGACAATTCCCGGCAAGATGATCAAGGGAATGGGCGGCGCGATGGACCTCGTGCACGGCGCCAAGCGGGTGATCGTGATGATGGAGCACAGCGCCAAGGACGGCACCGCGAAGATCGTCAACGAATGCTCGTTGCCGCTCACGGGCAAGGCCTGCGTGCAGACCCTGATCACCGATCTGGCCGTCATCGACATCACTCCCGACGGCCTGCTGCTGCGCGAGCTTGCCCCCGGCGTGAGCGTTCACGAGGTCCGCGCCGTCACCGAGCCGGCACTCGTCGAGGCACCCGACCTGCACGAGATGATCATCGCCGTCGTCGCCTGACCTCGCTTCGCCTCCTGGCCCGGGTACGCCTTGGGTGATCACCGGGTGCGGCTCAACGGGCTCTGCGCTGATGGATCTTTAGCCGTTCTTTGGCGGCGTGGGCGAGTCTTCGATCTGTTGACGCACGTATCAGGATGCGGCCAGGCCGCTCCTGATTCGTGATCGAGCCGACTGGGCTCGCGACGGTTGGAGACACGCGGTGACGAACTCCCTGCTGGCTGAGCACGCCTGGCCCCCACTGCTACTGGTCGCGGATCGGCCGCCGCGCCCCTTGTCCATTGCGGGGCTGAGCGAACGCGAGCGCGGTGTGCTCAGCCTCGTCGCCGAGGGATATTCGACCCGCGAAGTGGCCACCCAGATGGCCTACTCGGAGCGCACGATCAAGAACATCGTCCAGGACATCACCTTGCGGCTCAATCTGCGCAACCGGACTCAGGCTGTCGCCTACGCCGTGCGCAGCGGATGGATCTAGCCCGCTCACCCCGGTCTCGCGGCGCGGCTACTTCAGTAGATTGCGCGCCATCACCATGCGATTGATCTGGTTGGTGCCTTCGTAGATCTGGGTGATCTTCGCGTCGCGCATCATTCGCTCGACGGGGAAGTCCATCGTGTAGCCCGCACCGCCGAAGAGCTGCACCGCATCGGTGGTCACCGACATCGCGGTGTCGGAGGCGAACACCTTCGCCGCGGACGAGCTGAACGTCAGATTCGCCTCGCCCCGCTCGGCCCGGGCAGCGGCGGCGTAGACCAGGTGACGAGATGCCTCGATCCGCATCGCCATGTCGGCGAGCATGAACTGCACGCCCTGGAAATCGGAGATCCGCTGCCCGAACTGGCGGCGCTCCTTGACGTATGCCGCGGCGGCGTCGAACGCACCCTGCGCGATGCCGAGTGCCTGAGCGCCGATCGCCAGGCGGGTGTGGTCGAGCGTGATGAGGGCGGTCTTGAAGCCGGTGCCGGGTTCGCCAATGATGCGATCGCCCGGGATCGTGCAGTTGTCGAAGTAGATCTCGCAGGTGGGCGAGCCCTTGATGCCGAGCTTGCGCTCCTTGGCTCCGACCGAGAAGCCGGGGTCGTCCTTGTGCACGACGAAGGCCGAGATGCCCTTGGCGCCCCGGTCGGGATCGGTCACGGCCATGACCGTGTAGTACGTGGAGATGCCGGCGTTGCTGATCCACGCCTTGGTGCCGTTGAGCACCCAGTGCGCGCCGTCGCGGACCGCGCGGGTGCGCATCGAGGCCGCGTCCGAGCCGGCCTCACGCTCGGACAGCGCGTAGCTGAACATCGCCTCACCCGAGGCGACCTCGCTCAGCACCTGCTTCTTGAGCTGCTCGGAGCCGGACAGGATGACCGGCATGGTGCCGAGCTTGTTCACCGCGGGGATCAGCGACGACGACGCGCAGGCCCGCGCGATCTCTACGATGACGATGCAGGCCGAGATCGCGTCGGCCCCTGCGCCGCCGTACTCCTCGGCGATGTGCACGGCGTGAAAGCCCGCCCGCACCAACGCGTCGTAGACGTCGTGCGGGAACTCGCCCTGCTCGTCGATCTGGGCGGCCCGCGGCGCGATCTTGTCGTCGGCGAGCGCACGGACGGCCTGGCGCAGCATCGTCTGCTCGTCGGTCAGGCGGTAGCGGTCGAAATCAGGATTGCCGATAGCCATACTATGATAGTAGGACGACCTAGTAGTTGTCGCCGAACCGGGCTGGGGTGACGTCGGGCCGCCCGACTAACCTCCAGGGTGCCCTCGATTCCGCCGTTTGGAGCCGCCCCCATGTCAGAGCCGTTCGATGCAGCCGCGGTGTCCACCGCCTACCGCAGTGCGCTCGAAGTCATCTCCGCGATCGAACCCACTGTCGCCGACGCGATCCGCAAGGAACTCGCCGATCAGCGTGCGTCCCTCAAGCTCATCGCTAGCGAGAACTACGCCTCACCGGCGGTACTACTGACCATGGGGACGTGGCTGTCGGACAAGTACGCCGAAGGCACGATCGGGCACCGCTTCTACGCGGCCTGCCAGAACATCGACACCGTCGAGCAGGCCGCGGCCGATCACGCCAAGGCGTTGTTCGGCGCCCCGCACGCCTACGTCCAGCCGCACTCGGGCATCGACGCCAACCTGGTCGCGTTCTGGGCGATCCTGGCCCAGCGCATCGAGTCACCGGCCCTGGCCGAGGCGGGCGCAAAGCACGTCAACGACCTGTCCGACGACGACTGGGAGACCCTGCGCAAGGCGTTGGGCAACCAGAAGGCGCTTGGCATGTCGCTCGATTCCGGCGGCCATCTGACGCATGGCTTCCGTCCCAACATCAGCGGCAAGATGTTCCACCAGTCCTCCTACGGCACCAACCCCGACACCGGACTGCTCGACTACGCCGACGTGCGCGCCAAGGCCCTCGAATTCAAGCCGCTCGTGCTCATCGCGGGGTATTCCGCCTACCCGCGCAAGGTGAACTTCGCCAAGATGCGCGAGATCGCCGACGAGGTCGGCGCCACCCTGATGGTCGACATGGCGCACTTCGCCGGCCTGGTCGCGGGCAAGGTGTTCACCGGCGAGTTCGACCCGGTGCCGTTCGCCCACGTGACGACCACGACCACGCACAAGTCGCTGCGCGGCCCGCGGGGCGGGCTCGTGTTGTGCCAGCCCGAATACGCCGACTCGGTCGACCGGGGCTGCCCCATGGTGCTCGGCGGGCCGCTCGGGCACGTGATGGCAGCCAAGGCGGTGGCGCTGGCCGAGGCCCGCCACCCCTCGTTCGCCACCTACGCCCAGAACGTGGCGGCCAATGCGGTCACCCTGGCCGAGGGGCTCATGCGTCGTGGCGTGCGGCTGATCACCGACGGCACCGACAACCATCTGGCGCTGCTCGATGTGACCTCGTTCGGGCTGACCGGACGCCAGGCCGAGTCGGCCCTGCTCGACTCGGGCATCGTCACCAACCGCAATGCGATCCCGCTCGACCCGAACGGTGCGTGGTACACCTCAGGCGTGCGGATCGGCACACCAGCGCTCACCTCGCGCGGATTCGGTCCGGCCGAGTTCGACCGGGTCGCCGAGCTGATCGTCGACGTGCTGACGTCAACCTCGCCGAACGCGGCGCCTTCAGGTGGATCCTCCAAGGCGAAGTACACGCTGGCTGACGGCGTCGCCGACAAGACCCATTCCGCCGCAAACGAACTGCTCAATGCCCACCCGCTGTACCCGGGGCTGGAGCTGAACTGAGCCGACGGGCACCGATCAGATGCCCCAACAACGGCGCTAGCCGACCCCCGACCCAGCAGCGCCGGTGCCGTCCGCGGGCTTGGCGGGGGGTGCCTCGGGCTCGTCGTCCTCGTGCAGGCCCTGCCGAAAGTTCGTGGCTGAGTCCTTGACCGACTCGGCGACCTTTCCGGCGCGGTCCTTCGCCTTCTCGGCCATCGGCTTGGCCTTCTCCCTGGCGTTCTCGGCCATCGGCTTGGCCTTCTTCGCCAATTCCTCAGCCCGTTGCTTTGCGCGGTCGAGAAAACCCATGCCCTGCTCCTCCGACTAGTCCGTCGAGCCTGTACTCCCTTCCTTTGTACAGGCTCGACGGCAGCCGAGTCGGGCGCTGGCAGGTCAGCCCAGCTTGGCCACGCCGAGCGGGCTGGTTGTGGAACCAGGCCGAGATGCCGAGCTGGGTGGCCACGGCGCGTGAACTGGCGGTCGGACCGAACGCCATCCGGGACAGGACGTGCCCGACCGGGTCCCAGATCAGCGGTACCTGCGCGGTCCGGCGGGCATTGGCCACCGCGAGCGTGACGGACGGCCAGATGAGCGTCATACGGAGTCCTCGTGTCTAGCCAGCGCCGAGATTTCTTGTCCGGAGCACCCCGCCTGATGTGAAATTAACGTTAAACACCGCTTATGGCAAGCGCTGTTGGCGTAACCACCGAACGGCGCTGAACGCCGGCTTGCTGCTCAGCGGTACGGGCTGGTCGTCACACCCTGCCCGCCACGCCACTCGTAGACAGAAACCCCACCGATAAAGACCTGCTCGGCCCGGCTCATCACGTCCAGCGGGTCGCCGTCCCAGATGACGACGTCGCCGTCGAGGCCCTCGGTCAGCGACCCGACGCGACCGGCCAGCCCCATCATGCGCGCGGGGTTCACGGTGAGTGACTTCAACGCGTCCTCGCGAGTCATGCCCTCCTTCACCGCCAGGGTGGCTTGGTGAACGAGGAAATTGATCGGGACGACCGGGTGGTCGGTGGTCAGCGCCACCTCGACCCCGGCGTTGGCCAGCCGTCCCGGGTTGGCCATCGTGCGCTCGCGCAGCTCGACCTTGGACCGGGTGGTGAACAGGGGGCCGACGATGCACGCGATGTTGCGCTCGGCCAGAACGTCGGCGAGCAGGAAGCCCTCGGTGGCGTGGTTGACGATGAGCCGGTAGCCGAACTCGTCAGCCAGGCGGATCGACGTGGCGATGTCATCGGCGCGGTGGGTGTGCTGACACCAGGGCAGCTCGCCGTCGAGCACCCGGACGAGCACCTCGCTGCTCGGGTCGCGGTCGAACGGCTCGTCCTTGCTCGCGGCCGCGTCGCGCTTGGCGCGGTAGTCCTGCGCCTTGGTCATGGCGTCGCGGATGACCGCGGCCACCCCTTGGCGCGTCGAGGGCAGCTGCTTCTTCTCGCCGTAAACGCGCTTGGGATTCTCGCCCAGTGCGCTCTTCACGCTGCACGGAGCCATCAGCACCATCTCGTCGACGATGCGGCCCCACGTCTTGATCGCGACGGTCTGCCCGC
>JBDTXT010000150.1:0-6859 GCA_040006035.1 Pseudonocardiales bacterium
TGGCGTAGGCGAAGTATGCGCAGACCTGGTTGATCTCCAATATCTCGCCGTCGGTAAAGCCCGCCCCGCGAAGTTGCCGTACGGCCCGCTCAGTGAGTGTCGACGGGGCGAGCGTCAAAGTCTCGGCATAGCGCATGGCGAGTTTCTGCTTGCCTTCCAACGGGGCCGATTCGATATCGCCCGCCGTGATCGCCTGCCGCAGTGCGGCGCACCGTTCGTCGTCACCTATGAGGCGCCTTAGCCCGGCGTAGTGGTGCTCGACGCAATAGGCGCAGTTGTTCAGGGAACTGACCCACACGCCAAGCGTCTCCAGGAACCACACCGGAACCGTATTGGCAGAGTGATGCAGGACATTCTTGTAGAGCGCCAGGTGGCCCTCCATGGTGTGTGGCCGCAGGGAGTGCATCATCATGATGTTGTCCACATTGCCGCCAGGCCCGGCCACCCGGTCGTACAGCCGGCGCACCCGGTCGTCGGCATCGCCGTAGGCAACGGTGGCAATCCAGGTCATGACACATCCCTTGGCTCGCACCCCGAGACGCCAACTCGTTGAGCAAGCCACTCCCGGGTCACCACCCAGCCTAAGACCGACCCACCACGCCGCTGCCTGCGCACCACCAAGCGTCCTCACCCATCGCGTTGGTCGAACCGATAGGACGGCGCCGACGCGGCGAGATAGGTCAGCGACGCCGCGAGGGCGCCTCGTTGCCGGCGATCGGGTGCGCGGAGATGAATCAGAAGCGGAACCGGGTCAAGCCGCCCGGTTCGCCCGACGAGACCACGGTCGCCGAGCGCGGCGCGAGGCGGTAGACATTCCACGGCGGTGGTCCCTGCGACGGCGCGTTGAACGCGGCGGTGATCCCCGAGCCGCTCGCGTCAGGCTCGGCCGGCCAACCGACCTCGGCCCAGGCCTTGGCGATTCGGGTCACGGCGGCCGGGTCGCTCACCCGTGTCGCGTCACCCTCGAACACGACGTCGGCGTCGCGAATCGACAACGCGACCGAACACCGCGGGTCGCGCTCGACATTGCGTCCCTTCCGCGTCCCCGTGCCCGTCTGGAACCAGAACGTGCCGTCCAACCACAGGGCGCCGACCGCGGTCACATGTGGACTGCCGTCCTCATTGACGGTGGACAGCCAGGTCGTGCGGTGATTGGCCCCATCCGGAGCCGGCGCCGAGCCGGCGTCGAGCCGCTCGACGACAGAAGTCCAATCCACCGGCGGCAGTCCGTCTGACTCACCCAGATTGATGATCTCCATAACGCGAACCTACTTCACTGCGACGATGCGCGGGGTCAGCTCGGACCCTTGCGTCCCACGAGATGAAAGACGCGACTGAGTTGGCGGTAGGGATCTCGTCGGCTGGCTTCAAGTTCGACTGCGGCCGTCGCCGCTACCTGCTTTGAATCGTTGGGGTCCAACGTCGCTCCACTGAACTCGAGCCAGTCGACGAACAGCCAGACCCCGTACCAGCGCAGTGGTTCCACGCCCTGACTCCGCATGAGCGCGCTGAGTTCGTCGACCGTGTCGGCTCGGCCCGGCACACCCAGCACCCCGATCTCGGATCTGGCGTCGAACGACTCCAGAGCGTCGTCCCACCGCCGTTCCAAGGCCGGGCGCACCGCCATCGTCTCTGCGTTGCCCGTCATGATGGAGACCACGCCACCGGTAGCAGCGCACCGACACAGCTGGCTGACCAACGGCTCGGGCTGCTCGAGGTACCCGAGCACGCCATGGCACAACACAGCGCCGAAGCGTCGGCCATGCACCGCCTCGTCGGCGTTCTCACCGTCGGCCTGCACGAACCTCACCCGTCGCTGAGCCTCGGCAGGCAGCCGCTGTAGTCGCTGTTGAGCCTTGCCCAGCATCGCCGGCGAGGGGTCTAGCAGCGTCACGTCGTAACCAGCCTGGGCCAACGGCAACGATTGATGACCCGCGCCGCCGCCGACGTCGAGTACGGACGCGGGAGGGGGTGGCAAATGTTCAAGTAGCTGCTGGTGCATCACATAGGTGCGCACGAGCCCCTTCACCGAGGCGTATGCCTCATCGACGAATAGGTCAGCCAAATCTGCCCAGGTGTCATCGCCCACCACACCAAGATATGGGCCGCGGCCCGACTGGATGGCCGTCTGACCTGTCCTGGCGCCTGGCCGCGGTCAGGTCCTGGGGGTATCGGGTCGGGACGGTAAATACGGCGGTATCCGTCTTGGTCAGTCAGGATCGGCTCTAACCATGCCTCGATCTCGCGATGGTCGACACCTGCTCCATGGAGCCCCAAGACTGCGAGTCCTTGGCCGTGCTCGACAAAGTGCACCTCGACATCCTCAACACTGCTCTGCATACCCGCACGTTACGACTGCGGCCCGACACGTGACCGTCTGCTCTGGCGGACACCGCACTCTGAACGCGCCTCGTTCAATCTGGTCGATCACCGATCGGTCGCGTACCTGACGGGCACCACCCGGTCGCGTCGATCGTGAGCCCAGGTTCCGAACGACAAACACATCTGGCTGCGGCCTTAACGCACCACCCTGAATTTCAGGTGCGTCGCGGCTGGGGTCACCTGTACTTGGGTGCGTTCGAGGCTGATCGCCGAGGCGAGTCCGGCAAAGAGGGGCGTGCCGCCACCTAGCAGGACCGGGATCACGTGCACGCGGATCTCATCGACCAGGCCGAGCGGGAGTGCCTGCTGCATGACGGTCGCGCCGTGCAGGCCGACGACCTTGTCGCCCGCCACGCTCTTGGCCTGCTCAAGCGCACTGGCCACGCCGTCGGTGACAAACGTGTACACGGGTGGATAGGACGTGTCCGGCTGGTTGTGCGTGACGACGAAGCACGGGATGTCGCCGACAGGGCCACTGTCGCCCCAACCACCGTCGCCCTCGTTCTTGTCGAATGACTTGCGACCCATCACGACCGCGCCGGCACCGTCGAGCATCTCCTGCAGGATGGCCCGGTCCTCGTCGGTCGCTGCATCGAACATCCAGTCGTGCAGCATCCCGGCACCGTCCCCGAACGGGTTCTCCCTGCTGTCGTTCGGGCCGGTGACGTACCCGTCGAGCGAGCAGGACATGTCGCAGATCACGAGCGCCATGAGTACTTCCTCTCTGCGCGGCCACCCGGCCGATCCGAACAGTTCTCAATCGTTTGAGACGACGCTCAGCGACTTTTCTCATCGGTAATGCACCCGAGTCTTTAACCACGTTAAGCGACACAGCATCCGGGTAAGCCCGATAGGTCAGTGGGGAACAGCTTCCACACTGCGTGCCCGCAGCGTCCCGGAGGTCGGTTCTGTGCTCAGACGCATCGTCCCTGCTGCTCTTACACTGCTGGCCCTGGCCGCGATCGCTGCGGCCCTGCTGTGGAGCCCGACCTGGTGGGTCGCCGTGGGCATCCTCGGGGCTGTCGCCACGCTCGCCTGGTATGACGTCGTGCAGAAGCGTCACTCGATTCTGCGCAACTATCCAATCGCGGGACACCTGCGCTTCCTGCTCGAGAGGATCCGTCCCGAAATTCAGCAGTACTTCATCGAGCGCAACTTCGACGGCCGTCCTTACGACCGCGACACACGCAGCGTGATCTACGAGCGGGCCAAGGGCATCCACGGCGAGAAGGCGTACGGCACCGAGCTCGATGTGAACGAGGTCGGTTACGAGTTCGTGCTGCACTCCTCCGCGCCGCGTGAGCCGGACAAGGAGCAACCGCGTGTCCGCGTCGGCGGCCCCGACTGCACGAAGCCCTACGACATGGCGCTTCTCAACGTATCCGCGATGAGCTTCGGCGCGCTGTCCGCCAATGCGATCCGGGCCTTGAACGCCGGCGCCCAGCGCGGCGGATTCGCTCATGACACCGGTGAAGGCGGCCTGACTGAGTATCACCTCGAGAACGGCGGCGATCTGATCTGGGAGATCGGCAGCGGCTACTTCGGCGCACGGACGAAGGACGGTGACTTCGACCCCGATATGTTCCGCGATAAGGCCGCGCAAGAACAGGTCAAGTGCGTGTCACTCAAGCTGAGCCAAGGAGCCAAACCTGGCATCGGTGGTGTGCTGCCGGCGGCCAAGGTCACCGACGAGATCGCCAAGGCACGCAATGTCCCCAAGGGCGAGAAATGCGTGAGCCCGGCCTCACATCGCGTGTTCCACACGCCGCGGGAACTCGTCCATTTCATCGCCCGCATGCGCGAACTCGCCGAAGGCAAACCCACCGGCTTCAAACTCTGCGTCGGCTACCGGCACGAGCTACTCGCGATCTGCAAGGCGATGGCCGAGGAACAGATCACGCCGGACTTCATCGTGATCGACGGATCGGAGGGCGGGACGGGAGCCGCACCTCTCGAGTACGAGGACCATGTCGGGATGCCGCTTACCGACGGGCTCATCACGCTGCACAATGCGCTGGTCGGCGCCGGGCTGCGTGAACGCATCAAGATCGGTGCGAGCGGCAAGGTGGCCACCGGGATCGACATCGTCAAGCGCCTCATCCAAGGCGCCGACTACACCAATGCCGCGCGCGCGATGATGCAGGCCGTCGGGTGCATCCAGTCGCAGCGCTGCCACACGAACCAGTGCCCGGTGGGCGTCGCGACGCAGGACCCCAAGCGCGCGAAGGCGCTCGTCGTCGCCGACAAGACCACGCGGGTAACCAACTACCAGGCAGCCACAGTTGCGCAGGCTCAGCAGATGATCGGCTCACTCGGCCTGTCCGGCCCGCACGACCTGCACCCGGCGATGCTGATGCGCCGCATAGACCACGTGCACACGCGGTCCTATCTCGAACTGTACGACTGGTTGCAGCCCGGCGAACTTCTCGCCGGTGCACCGGCCGACTGGGCCGATGACTGGGCCGCCGCCAGCCCCGACAGCTTCCAACGTCATACGAAGGGACGCCTGGAATGAGCGCCACGGTTGCCGCAATGATCGTCAAGGCACTCGCCGATCAGGGCGTGCGCACGATCTGGGGCGTCGTCGGGGACGCACTCAACCCCGTCACCGATGCGATCCGGCAGGAGGAGCGTATCGAGTGGATCGGCGTGCGCCACGAAGAGGTCGCCGCGTTCGCCGCCGGTGCCCAGGCGCAATTGCGCGGGGCACTCGGGGTGTGCATGGGTACGGTTGGCCCCGGGTCGATCCACCTGCTCAATGGTCTTTACGACGCGAAGAAGTCGCACGCCCCCGTCCTCGCGATCTGCGGCCAGGTACCGCTGGCGGAGATGGGTACCGATTTCTTCCAGGAGGTGGACAACGATGCGCTCTTCCGCGACGTCGCGCTGTTCACGCACACCATCACGTCGCCGGAACAGGCTGTGACACTGCTGGAACAGGGCATCCAAGCGGCGTTGAACGGGCCGGGGGTTTCGGTGCTCAGTTTGCCCGGCGACGTCGGCGGGCTCGACCTGCCGAAGGGAGCGAGTGCGCCGTCCGTCTTCGCGGCCCATCCACCGACGATGCCCGACCCGGCCGCACTCGACCGTGCCGCGGCTCTCATTGACGAGGCTGAGACCGTCACCCTGCTCGTCGGCATCGGTGCGCGCGCCGCGCGTGATGAGGTTCTCGCCCTTGCCGACAAGATCAAGGCACCGATGGTGCTCACCCTCAAGGCCAAGGAGGGCCTCGAGAAGGACAACCCCTTCCAGGTCGGCCAGAGTGGCTTGATCGGCAACCCGGCTTCCACCGAGGCGTTCGACGGCGGTGACGTGCTGCTGATGGTGGGGACGGACTTCCCGTACCGCGACTGGTTTCCCGAAGGCAAGACGGTCATTCAGATCGATGCTCGCGCCGAGCACATCGGGCGCCGCACCCACGTCGCGCTCGGGCTGGTCGGTCACGCGGCACCGACCGTTCAGGCACTGCTCGATCGGGTGTCCGCTAAAGAATCGTCCGCGCATCTCGACAAGTGCCGCGACGCCTACGACGCGTGGAGCAAACGCCAGCGCTCGCTGACCGACCCCGACCTCGACGACAGCCTGATCGGGCGCATCCGAGGGAAATTCGATGATCCCTCCGACCGCATCCGGCCGGAGGCGCTCGCACAGGCGATCGACCGGCATGCGGCCGCCGACGCCGTGTTCACCTCTGACACCGGGATGTCGACCGTGTGGCTGTCGCGCTTCGTCACGATGACCGACCGGCGAGCGCTGCTCGGCTCCTTCAACCTCGGTTCGATGGCCAACGCCATGCCCCAAGCGCTCGGCGCGCAGGCCCTCGACCGCACCCGCCAGGTGATCGCGTTCTGTGGCGACGGCGGCCTGTCGATGCTGCTCGGCGACCTGATCACGGCAGTGACGTACCAGTTGCCGGTCAAACTCATCGTTTTCGACAACGGCCGCCTCGGCATGGTCAAGCTCGAGCAGGAACAGGGCGGTCTGCCGGAGTTCGGAACCGTACTGCAGAATCCGGACTTCGCCGCGGTCGCCCGGGCGATCGGCCTGCACGGGATCCGCGTGGACGATCCCGACTCCCTCGACGAAGCCGTCCGCGACGCGCTCGCCCATCCCGGCCCAGTGCTGCTCGATGTTCTGACCAATCCCGAGGAAGTCTCCCTGCCCGGCAAGGTGAAGGCCAACCAAGCCTGGGGATTCGCAATCGCGAAGGTGCGTGAGACCGTCCTGAGCCAAGGCGACAGCTGAACTTCAACCCGCACCGCGTCGTCTGTGCGGAGAGGAGCGCGAATGTGCCGGCTGTTCGAGTGGTACGCAGGACCCGAGGCGGCAGGCCACCTGGTGGCTGCTTGACGCTCCGACTGTCAGGCCGGTCGGCGGTAGATCGTGATGACGGTCCCATCGGGGTACGGGGTGACCTCGGCGAGCTCGAGCCGGCGCCCCGCCGGGAGGTCTTTGAACATCGGCTCGCCGCTGCCGA
>JBDTXT010000151.1:0-6821 GCA_040006035.1 Pseudonocardiales bacterium
CAGGGTCTTGCGCAGCGTCCAGGGGTTGCTCGCTCCGCCCCGCACCGTCGGGTCAGAGGCGTTGATCACGCACTCGACGCCGTTCACCACGCCGATGCCCGTGACCACGCTGGCGCCGACCGGGAAGTCGCTGCCCCATGCCGCCAGCGGCGAGAGTTCCAGGAACGACGCGCCGGGGTCGAGCAGCAATTCGATGCGCTCGCGGGCCAGCAGCTTGCCGCGCTGGTGGTGACGGGTCACGTACTTCTGGCCGCCCCCGGCGACGGCCTTGGCCTGCTCGTTGGCCAAGTCGGCCAGCTTGGCCAGCATCGCGTCGCGGTTGGCACGGTAGTCCGCGGACGCCGGATCGACCGCCGATTTCAGGACGGTCATGAGGTGTAGCCCAGGAGTTTGGCGCTCAGGCCGGTCAGGATCTCGTTGGTGCCGCCACCAATGCCCAGGATCCGCATGTCGCGGTACTGGCGTTCGACCTCAGCCTCACGCAGGTAACCCATCCCGCCGTGCAGCTGGACGGCCTGGTCGACCACCCACATCCCCGCCTCGACCGCGGTGTTCTTGGCGAAGCAAGCCTCCTTGACCAAGTTGTGCTCACCGTCGACGGATCGCATCGCGACCGAGCGGGTGTAGGTGCGGGCCACTTCGACGCGTCGCGCCATCTCGGCCAGGGTGTGCTGCACGGTCTGGCGGCTGATGAGCGGACGGCCGAACGTTTCACGCAGCCTGCACCACTCGACGGACAGGTCCAGGCTGCGCTGCGCGCTCGAATAGGCTTGCACCGCAAGGCCAATCCGCTCGGCCACGAAGTTCTGCGCGAGCTGCACGAACCCGGTGTTCTCGGCGCCGACCAGGTTCGCGGCCGGCACCCGCACGTCGGCAAAGGACAGCTCGGCGGTGTCGGAGCACAGCCAGCCCATCTTCTCCAGCTTGCGCGCGATCGTGAACCCCGGCGTGTCCTTCTCGATCACCAGCAGCGAGATGCCGTGCGCGCCTGCGTCGCCCGTGCGCACGGCGGTGACGACGAAGTCCGCCCGCACGCCCGAGGTGATGTAGGTCTTGGCGCCGTTGACGACGAAGGCCTCTCCATCGCGTTTGACACTGGTGCGGATCGCCGCCACGTCCGAGCCGCCATCGGGTTCGGTGATCGCGAGCGCGCCGATGAGCTCGCCCGCGATGGTCGGCCGCACCCACCGGTCGATCTGAGCCAGGTCCCCGGCAGCGACGATATGCGGTAGCGCGATGCCGGACGTGAACAGGCTGGCGAACAGCCCGCCGGCGCCGCCGCAGTAGTGAATCTCCTCGCACAGGGTCAGCGCATCGATCGCGTCGCCGCCCCCACCGCCCACGGCTTCGGGGTAGGACAGTCCGATCAGGCCGAGTTCCGCCGCGCGCCGGTGCAGCGATCGCGGCAGTTCACCGGCGCGCTCCCAGCCGTCCTGGTGCGGCAGCACGTCAGCGGCCATGAAGCGCCGGATCGTCTCGCGCAGCGCCTGCCGCTCACTGGTTGCGAAAGGAGTCACCACAGGAGGAACAGCTCCGGGACCGCGACCTTGCGCGAACCTAGCCACTCGCCGAGGGCCTTGGCCTGCGGATCGTGGCGCGCGTTGGACGCGACCCCCTCGCCCAGCAGCCCCTCGACGACGAAGTTGAGCGCCCATAGGTTCGGCAGCACATACCGGGTGACCTGCAGCGGCGCGGTCTCGGGCAGGAGATGCTGGAAGAGCTCGACGGTGAGCGTGTTCGCCAGCCACGACCACAGGTCCTCGTTCGGTGCCCAGACGCCGACGTTGGCGTCGCCGCCCTTGTCGCCGCTGCGGGTGCCGGCGTACAGACCGAGCGGCATCATCCGCATCGGGCCGTCCATCTCCGGCACGGGCGGCGGAGTCCGTGGTGTTGGAACCTGTTGTAGGGCAAGGGTTTCCGGCGCACGGTCGATGTCGACGCGCGTCCCGTCCGGCAGTACCGCGACGTGCGGCACAAGGTCGGCGGCGACGTGGGCCGCGGTGAACACTCCGTACGGCGACGAGTCGCCGGGCGGCGCGGTGACATGGAAGCCCGGGTAGCTGCCCAATGCGAGTTCGATCGCGGCGCTGGAGAACGCCCGGCCGACCTTCTTCGGGTCCGGGCCACGCACAACGCAGTGCAGCAGGGCGGCGGCCTCCTCCTGCACCGGCGAGTCGAAATGGTTGGTGTGCGCCAGTGTCCATGTCGCATCGAGGTGGGCCAGCTGCGCGCGCACGGTCGCCGCCTTGAAGTCGATGTGATTGCCGGTCAGGACGAACGTCACCTCGTTGCGGAACCCGCCGAGGGTGTTCAGACCGACCTTGAGCATGGGCGGCGGTGGCTCGCCCCGGACGCCGGAGATGTGCACCCGGTCGGGACCCTCCTGGCTGAGCTCGATCGTGTCGAAGCGCGCCGTGACGTCGGGGCCGGCGTAGCGTGGGCCGCCGATCTCGTACAGGAGTTGCGCGGTGACCGTCCCGACCGAGACGAGACCGCCCGTGCCGGGATGCTTGGTGATGACGCTGCTGCCGTCGGCGTGCACCTCGGCGATCGGGAAGCCGGGGTGCATGAGCACGTCCTGCATCTCCTCACGGAAGAACGAGTAGTTGCCGCCGGTGGCCTGGGTGCCGCACTCGATGACGTGACCGGCGACGACGGCACCGGCGAGGGCGTCGTAGTCGGTGCTCGACCACCCGAAGTGCGCGGCAGCCGGGCCCACGACGAGCGACGCATCGGTGACCCGGCCGGTGACGACGATGTCGGCGCCCGCGCCCAGGCACCGGGCGATGCCCCAGCCGCCCAGGTAGGCGTTCGCGGCCAGCGGCTCGCCCAGGTCGAGTTCGGCCGCGCGGGCGAGCAGGTCGTCTCCTGCTACGTGGGCGACCCTCACGTCCAGGCCGAGGCCGGCCGCCAGTTCGCATACCGCGGCCGCCAAGCCCGCCGGATTGAGGCCACCGGCGTTCGAGACGATCTTCACGCCGCGCTCCAGCGCCGTCCCGAGCTGATCCTCGAGCTGGCGCAGGAACGTCTTGGCGTAGCCCAGCCCCGCGTCCTTGATCCGGTCGCGGCCGAGGATGAGCATCGTGAGCTCGGCCAGGTAGTCGCCGGTGAGCACGTCGAGTTCGCCGCCGGTGAGCATCTCGTGCATGGCCGAGGCGCGGTCGCCGTAGAAGCCGGATGCGTTGCCGATGCGGATCGGCGCCGTCATGACGCCCGCGCCGGCTCGCGGCCGCCGCCGGGCGGCCCGGCGAAAGCCTGCGCGATGCCCAGCCACTGGTCTGCGTCGGTGCCCTCGGCGCTCAGGGCCAGTTCACCGCGGTTTCGGCGCTGCGTGACGAGCAGGCAGAAGTCCAGCGCCGGCCCCGTTACCCGCTGCGCGGCGTTCTCGGGTCCCCAGGTCCACAGCTCGCCATCCGGAGCGTCCAGTTCGACTCGGAACTGCTCAGCTGGGACGGCCCGGTCGTTGAGCAAGTAGGAGAAGTCGCGGGTGCGTACCCCGATGTGTGCGACGTGACGCAGCCGGGAGGTAGCCGTGCGGGTGACGCCGAGGGTGTCGGCCACGTCCAGGCCGTGCGCCCAGCTCTCCATCAGCCGGGCGGTGGCCATGGTCGCCGCGCTCATCGGCGGCCCGAACCAGGGCAGCTTGGTGCCGTCGGGCACCGTGGCCAGGGCGGTCGCCAGCGCAGTGCGGCCCGCGCGCCAGCCAGCGAGCAGTTCGGCCGGCGGTAGTGCGGCGCGTTCGGCCGCGGCCCGGTCGACGTAGCCGTCGTAGGTCGCCAGCGCGTTCCCCACCACGCGCTGGAACTGCTCGGGGTCGCTCGCGGCGAGCGCGGCCACATCGTCGGTCCAGGCCAAGTGCCCTATCTGGTGCGCGATCGTCCAGCCTGCGGCCGGCGTCTCCCGGGCCCAGTACGCCACCGGCAGGTCCGCGACCAGCCCGTCGAGGTCCGCGCCCTCCGCGGTGAGATCCGCCACGAACGCGCGCAGGTCAGCCACGCCAGTGAGCCTGTCATGCAACAGCGAATAAATCAATGACGCTTGCTTGTTTTCGCAGGCATCACGTGCGCGCCGCGGCGCGGCGGGGGCTAGGGATTCGGCAGCGGGTCGAGCAGGCCGGTGCCGACGGCGCCGAGTGCGGCCCCGAGCCCAAGCCCGGTCACGACACGGGCGCTGCCTCGACGGCCGGCCTTGCGCAGCAGCCTGGCGAGCACGAGGGCGACCGCGCCGCCCAGAGGCAGGTCGGATCTGCGCAGCGGCGTGTCGGCGACGCGTCCGTCCCACCAAGGGGAGGAAGGGGATTCGTGTGCGTGCCGGGTGACCGCGACGCCGGCGGCCAGGCCTAGTGCTGCGGCGATGACGGAAGCTCTCATGCTGGCGACCCTATCCCCGGGCCGGTCGGGCGCACGTCTGGTCGTCGGCCTGCAGGGACCGGATCAGGACGCCTCGAACGGCCAGCCTGTCTCTTTGGCCGCCTGGCTCTGTTGGGCGTGGACGTGCAGATTGCTGGCTGTGCTCGCGACCACCTGCGCCACGTCGACACCGGTCTGATCCGCCAGCAGGTAAACGCCGTAGGCGAGTTCGCCCAACCGAGTCGGCCAGTCCGGCCCCGGCCGGAAAGGGCGCCGCCCCCGGTCGGTGATCGCGGTGACGGTCGCGGTCAGCGAGCCGAGCAGCGTCTGCAACTCCAGCAGCAGAGTGGGGACAGGGGCGTGCAGATCCGCGGCGTCCGCGCTTTGGGCCACGATCTGCTGGACGTCACCGGTCACGCGGTTCCTCGCTTCGATGAAGGCACCGCGCGACGGCGCGCTCGGCGACTGGAGTTTCGTTCGCTACTTACTTCCCGCAAACCCTACCGATTTATCCCAGTACGCTTGCCGCCATTCCCCACCGCCGAGCCGAGGACGCCGCCCGTGAGCACAGCGCGACCCGCGCGGCTGCGCGTCGGGATCGTCGGAGCCGGCCGGGTGGGGGCGGCACTCGGTGCAGCCCTGGCCCGGGCCGGCCACCAGGTGGTGGCGGCCAGCGCCGTGTCCGCCGACTCGCTTCGGCGGGCTGAGCGCTTCCTGCCGGGGGTGCCGATCCTGGCACCGGACGAGGTGGTGTCTGCGGCCGACTTCGTGCTGCTCGCCGTGCCCGATGACGCGCTGCGCGGGCTCGTGGCCGGGCTGGGCGCGACCGACACCTGGCGGGCCGGGCAGTTGGTCGGGCACACCTCCGGGGCCCAGGGGATCGGCGTGTTGGATTCCGCGGCGGCGCGCGGCGTCCTGCCGCTGGCGCTGCATCCCGTCATGACGTTCACCGGCCGGCCCGAGGACGTGGAGCGCATCGCGGGCGCCACGTTCGGCGTCACCGCGCCCGACGAACTTCGCCCGGTCGCTGAATCGCTGGTCGTCGAGATGGGCGGCGAGCCGGTGTGGGTGCCGGAGTTGGCCCGTCCGCTCTATCACGCGGCGCTGACCGTCGGCTCGAATCACCTCGTGACGCTGGTGAACGACGCGCTGGACCTGCTCGACGTCGCCGGCGTCGAGGAGCCTGCGCGACTGCTGGCACCGCTGCTGAGTGCGGCACTCGACAACGTGCTGCGCCTCGGCGACGCGGCGCTCACGGGCCCGGTGTCGCGGGGTGATGTCGCGACGCTGGCGATACATCTGCGCACCGTGGGCCGGCAGGCGCCCGAGGCGCTGGCGTCCTATGTCGCCATGGCCCGCCGCACCGCCGAGCGGGCGCACGCCGCCCGCCGGCTCAGCGACGACCAGTTCGCGGCCGTGCTCGAGACTCTGGAGCAGTCATGACGACGCTGGTGCGCTCCCGCGCCGAGTTCATCGGGGCGCGGGAGTCCCTCGCCGGCCCGGTCGGGCTGGTGCCCACCATGGGGGCATTGCACGCCGGGCACCGGGCCAACATCGCCCGGGCCCGGGAACTGTGCGAGTCGGTCATCGTCACGATCTTCGTCAACCCGCTGCAGTTCGCGCCAACGGAGGATCTGGCCGTCTACCCCCGGACGCTCGACGAGGACCTGGCCCTGTGCGAGCAGGCCGGCGCGGACGTGGTCTGGGCGCCGACGGTCGCCGACATCTATCCCGACGGCGGCGCGCAGGTACGGGTGGATCCCGGACCGCTGGGCGCCGAATTGGAAGGCGCAGTCCGCCCGGAGCACTTCGCCGGCGTCCTGACGGTCGTGGCCAAGCTGCTCAACCTGACCCGGCCGGCGGTCGCGTTCTTCGGCGAGAAGGACTACCAGCAGCTGACGTTGATCAGGCGAATGGCGGCTGATCTCGAGCTCGGTGTCGGTATCGCCGGGGTGCCGACGGTCCGCGACGACGACGGCCTCGCGCTGTCCAGCCGCAACGTCTACCTCTCCTCAGACGAGCGCCGCCAGGCTCTGGCGCTGTCTCGGGCGCTGCGGGCCGGCCGGGACGCGGCCGCGCACGGTGCCGATGCGGTGCTGGCCGCCGCGGCCGCCGTGCTGGCCGCCGAGCCGAGCGTGGCCGTCGACTACCTCGCGCTGCGTGACACGCAACTCGGCCCGGCGCCGGCGCACGGAGGCGTCCGATTGCTGGTGGCCGGCCGGGTGGGACGCACCCGTTTGATCGACAACCTGGGATTGACGTTGTGAAGCTGCCGCGGCACCTGTTGGCACCGCCTCCCGGCTGGACGGCTGAGACGGACGTGGTCATCGTCGGCTCGGGCATCGCCGGGCTTACCACCGCGCTGCACATCACCCGTCACTCCGCGTTGCGGGTGATGCTCGTGACGAAGGACGTGCTGGCGGCCGGCTCGACGCGCTGGGCGCAGGGCGGCATCGCCGCCGCGCTCGGCGC
>JBDTXT010000152.1:0-6795 GCA_040006035.1 Pseudonocardiales bacterium
GACCCGCGGAAGCAGCGGCTCCAGCCGGGGAAACAGGGACTCGATAGGCACGGGAAACCATGCTACGTGCTGCCGGATGATCTCGGGCTGATCTGCGAGAAATGGCAGATCGGGCCGAGATCATCAGATACTCGGATGGTGCGAATACCGCCTGCGCAGTTGCTGCTGCTCGGCAGCATCGCCTCGGTCCAGTTCGGCTCCGCGTTCGCCGACAAACTGTTCGCCCAGGCGGGCCCCGGTGGTGTCGTGCTGCTCCGGTTGGCCCTGTCGGCTGCCCTGCTGCTTGCCATCAGCCGGCCCCGGCTGCGGGGCCGGACCGGGGCCGACCTGCGGGCCGCAGTCACGTTCGGCCTCGTCCTGGGCGGGATGAACTGGAGCTTCTACGAGGCGCTCGACCGACTGCCGTTGGGCGTCGCGGTGACGATCGAGTTCCTCGGGCCGCTCGCGGTGGCCGTCGCCGGGTCGCGGCGCCTGCTCGACGGAGTCTGGGCACTGCTCGCCGGAGGCGGGGTGGCGCTGCTCGCGGTACGCGGCGACCACCACGACATCGACCCGGTCGGTGTGCTCCTGGCACTGGTCGCAGGCGCCTGCTGGGCCGCCTACATTTTGCTGTCGAAACGCGTCGGCGCATCGTTCGCCGCGCTCGACGGCCTGGCCATCGCCCTGGCAGTGGGCACCGTGCTCGTCCTGCCGGCCGGGATCGCCCAGGGCGGTACGGCGCTGACCCACCCGGGTGTGCTCGCCGGCGGGCTCGCGGTCGCGCTGCTGTCGTCGCTGATCCCGTACTCGTTGGAGATCGTGGCGTTGCGCCGCCTGAAGGCCTCGACGTTCGGGCTGCTGATGAGCCTGGAACCGGCGATGGCCGCGCTGGCCGGAGTGATCGTGCTGAGCCAGCACCTCACCGGAGTGCTACTCGTGGCACTCGTCCTGGTGGTGACGGCCAGTGTGGGCACGACCATCACCGGCCGAAGTCGAGCCTTTGACCCCGCCAACCTCGCAGGCGGCACCCCCCAGTGACACTGGCGCGGTCAACGGCGGGGTTAGGAGCGACGCACGGCCTGCAGCAGGCCGATGGCCAATCCCTGCGCGAACATCGATGACCCGCCGTAGGACACGAACGGCAGCGGCAGCCCGGTGACCGGCATCAGGCCGAGGTTCATGCCGATGTTCTGGAAGGCCTGGAACGCGATCCAGCAGACGACGCCGATGGCGACCAATCGCCCGGCCCGCTCGGAGTCCGCCGCGATGCGCATCCCGCGCCAGCACAGCACCGCGTACAGCCCGATGAGCGCGGCGCCGCCGAGCAGGCCGAACTCCTCCCCGGCGACGGAGAAGACGAAGTCGGTGCGCTGTTCCGGGACGAAGCCGCCGTTTGTCTGCGGCCCGTCGAACAGGCCGGTACCGAACAGCCCGCCGTTCGCGATCGCGATGTGCGCCTGAGTCACGTTGTACGCCGCGCCCTGCGTGTCCTGGCCGGGATGGGTGAACGAGGAGAACCGCGCGACCTGGTACTCGGCCAGCAGGCCGCCCTTCACGGCGAGCACCGCCACGAGCACGGTCAGGAGTAGCAGGCCGATCGTCCAGCGCGCGCGCACGCCGGCGGCGATGAGGACGCCGAACGCCGCGGCGGCCAGCACCATCGCCGAGCCGAGGTCCGGCTGCAGCATGACCATCATCAGTGGCACGGCAATCAAGATCATCGCCAGCAGGACGTCTGACGTCGTCGGTGACGCATCCTCGTCCCGAGCATGCTCGCTGCACGAGCGTCGCTCGGCGTCTCGCTGCGCGAACAGCACCGCCATCCCGACGACCAGCCCGAGCTTCATGAACTCCGAGGGCTGCAGTTGTAGGTCGCCGCCCAGCCTGATCCACGCATGCGCACCGTTCACCGTCGTCCCGACGACGAACACGGCGGCCAGGCCCAGCAGGCTGACGACGTACACGATCGGTCCGAACAGGCGCAGCAGCCGCGCATCGCAGCGCGACACCACGACCATCAACACGGCTGCGATCGCCAGGTTCGTCAGGTGCCGGTACAGAAACCCCTCGGGGTTGGCGCCCTGCGCGCGCGCCGCGTCCCGGGTGGCCGCCCAGACCAGCACGGCCCCAGCCAGCGACAGCGCCAGCGCGGCGGCGATCAGCACCCAGTCGTAGCCCCGCGCTCGGCGTTCGAGGGGAAGCACCGAAGGCATAAGAGAAAACGGTGCGCGGGGGTCACGGGCCAGCAGCGTCATCGGCTCACTCCGACGCGGATTGGCCGGGTGGGGGCGGCATCGGGCTGGCGCCGTTCGCCGTGGATCGTCGGACCGCGCGGTGCAGGAGTTGAGGTGACCCGCACCTGCGGGGCTATCCGCGGCAACACCGTCTCGGGGCGAGAGCCCGGGATGACCGCGGGGCCATCCGCCCCCAACAGTCCGTCGTAGATCCGCTTGAGCATCGGCCCGGCGGCTGTCGCGCCCGTCCCTGCCTGCTCGACCATCCCGACCACGACGAACTTGGCGTGCGGGTTGCCCGTCGCGTCCCGGCTGAGCGGGCCCCAGGAGGCGAGCCAGGAGGTGTCCTGGTGACCGAACACCTCGGCCGTGCCGGTCTTGCCGCCGATCAAGGACTGGTACGGCGAGCCGATGTAGGCGAACGCACCCGACACCGCCCAGCCGCGGCTGAACGCGAGCGAGTCGGTGATGTAGTTGAGCACGCTGCGCGGGACGGGAACCCGGCTGCGCACCTTGGGGGTGATCGTGCGGACGACCCTGCCCGCCCCGTCGACGACCGCCCAGCCGAACGTCGGCGCGAAGATCCGGCCGCCGTTGAGCATCGCCGAGTAGGCCAGCGCGAGCTGCAGCGGCGACATCGTGGTCTCGCCCTGGCCGATCGCCATGTCGGCGTTGTCGCCTGCGCGGTAGCGCCAGCCGTCGGTGCAGTTCTCCGCCGCCAGGGCGGTGCGGTAGGCCCGTTGCACCGGATCGGGTTCGTCGGGGAAGCCGCGCTTTGCCGCCTTGCAGTACTGCGCCTGGTTGGCCGTCCACCTGGCCCGGCGCGTCTCGCGGTCCGCGTAACTGCCCGACGCCTGCTCGGCCGCCGGCAGGTCGATACCCGGTGCACGCCCGACCCCGAAGGCCGCGGCCGTCCTCTGCAGGAACTCGGTCGGCTTCTGCCCGGCCGAGACGCGCGCTTGGTCGGCGTAGTACTCCGCCGCCGCGGGCGCGTAGAAGAACGTGTCGCAGGAGTAGCCCAGCGCGTCCTGCAGTGACAGCGGACGGCCGAAGGATTCGGAGTCGTAGTTGGTTTTCACGCGGCCGTCGATGGCCACCGAACTCGGGCATGCATAGCTACCATCGAGCGCGATCTGCTGATGCGCAACGAGCGATGACGCGGTGATCAGCTTGAACGTCGAGCCAGGCGCGTACTGCCCCGCGACAGCCCGGCTGAGCAACGGATCACCCGAGTCGGGCGCAGTCAGGGCCGCGTAGTTGGCTTTCGAGATGCCCCCGATGAACTGCTGCGGGCTGTAGGTCGGATAGCTGGCCGACGCGATCACCCGGCCGGTGTTGGGGTCCATCACGATCACCGCGCCGGACGTGGCGCGCTTGCCCTTGGCGCGCGAGTCCCCGATCTGCCGCTCCAGCGACATCTCGGCCAGTTTCTGCACGTCGGCGTCGATGCTCGTCACGAGCGTGTTGCCCTGCACGGGCGGCATGTCGCCGCCAGCAACATCGGCGGCCACCGTGCCCTGCGGCGTCAGCCGCACCACCTGCTTGCCGTCGATCCCGCGAAGCACCGCGTCATATTGCTGCTGCAAACCGCTGCGCCCGACGGTGTCCGCGTCGGTAAGGGCGGCGTTCGCCTTCTTGTCAGCGGCCGTCACCTCGCCGGTGTAACCGAGCAGGTGCGCGGCGAGCGTGCCGTTCGGGTAGTTCGGTTGGGTGACTGTGGCGAGTGTGACCCCGGGGAATTGCTCGCGGTGCTCGCTGACCGCGAGGGCCACCGCGGTCGAGGCGTGCGTCGCCACCGGCACCGGCTGGTAGGGCTGCCCGCGCCAGCACGGCGCCGGAACCCTCGGCGAACATGGGGTGATCTCGGCGGCCAGCCGCGCGGCAGTGCTCCCCAGCAGGGTAGCGAGGCGCGCCAGGACCGAGGTGCCCTCGTCGGGCAGAGCCAACAACGTCTCGCGGTTGACGGTCAGCACCTGCGTGGACGTGTTGTCGACGAGCACCCGCCCGCGAGCATCGACGATCTGGCCACGCGGCGCCGGAACGACGATCGTGCCGTCGTGCAGTCGGCCGGCGGTCTGCACCGGCTTGTTCGGGTCGAGCAGCTGCACGTA
The DNA here is from genome assembly GCA_040006035.1 of Pseudonocardiales bacterium. Taxonomy (GTDB): domain Bacteria; phylum Actinomycetota; class Actinomycetes; order Mycobacteriales; family Jatrophihabitantaceae; genus QHCC01. The sequence continues at coordinate 4,325 of JBDTXT010000152.1, forward strand.
GTACAGCCGACCGGCCAGGGTGAGCATCATCGACGCGACGAGCACCACGACGACCGTGAGCCGGCGCGCGCCCGGACCGCGGCGCCGCCGACTAGCCACGCGAGGTCCCGAGCTCGAGCTCGGCGACGAGCGGCTGCCGGGCCCGCAGGGTGGGGGTCCGCAGGAGCGCTCGCGCCAGGGGCAGGACGACCAGGGCGAGCAGTGCGTCACCGACACCGGCCGGCACACCACCGCGGATCGCCAGCCACGCGGTAGCGCCGCCGGCGTGCACGACGGCCAGCAGCAAGCCGGCGAAGAGACTGGCCAGCGTGCAGGACAGGGCGGTCACCACGATCTGGCCGAGCAGCGTGCGTCGGTCACCGGCCAGCCCGCAGAGCAGCCCCAGGCCGAGCCAGCTCAGCGCCAGCACGCCGGCCGGATGGCTGGAGCCCAGGTCTGCGATCAGCCCCAAACTGAAGCCGAAGGCCATCCCGGCGCTCGGTCCATCGACCAGCGCGACCGCGGCCACCAGCACCGCGGGCAGGCTGAGCGGCACCGCTATCGCGAGCGGCGCGACCATCGTCGCCTGCAGCAGCAACCCCGTGATCATCACCGCCAGCGCCGCGATGAACCGGACCCGGTTCACCGCTGCGCCTGCGCCGACGGGTTCAAGGCCGGCCGCGGCGGCAGCGTCTGTCCGCCGAGCAGGATCACGCCCACCAGATCGAGGGTGCTCGGCGCGACGGCCGCGCGGACCGTGGCGGAAGTGGTGCCGTCCGCGGAGGTCCGTACCGACGACACCGTCCCCACCGCCAGCCCCGCGACGAAGCTGGTCGAACCGGCCGGGCCGGTAGCCACCGGGTCGCCGACCCGCAGCACCGCGTTGGGGTCGAGCGGGACGAAGGTGAAGCCGGCTGTGCCGCGCCCGGTGGCGACACCGACCTGACCCGTGCGCAGGTCGCGCACGCCGACACCGGCGCCGGGGTCGGCGGCGAGGAGCACGACGCAGCTGGACGCGTCGGCGTGCAGTACCCGTCCGACCAGCCCGGCGCCGTCGGTGACCGTTTGGTCGACCCGGATCCCGCTGCTGGTGCCCGCATCGAGGGTGAGCGTCCAGTCGAATCCGCCACCGGGCCCGAGGGCGATCACCCGGGCAGGCACGATCCGGTACCGGCCGCTCGTCGCGGCTAGCTGCAGCCGGGCCAGTTGCGCGTGGGCGGTGCGGTCTGCCTCAGCCGCGGCGACCCGGCCGCGCAGCAAGGCATTCTCGTGCCGCAGCGCCGCGATCCGCGAGTGGCTCGTCCCCGCCGACGGGAGACCCTGGATGAAATGCCGCGCCGGACCGAGCACCGCGTCGGTGCCGCGATAGAGCGAGCCGAGCGCACCACGCACGCCTGAATGTGCCGAGCGGAGTCCGCCGCCGCCCAGATCGAGCGTGAGAAAGCCGAGCGCGAGCGTGGCCAGGACGATTGCGGCCACTCGCTGTCGCCGGGTGAGCCGCCGCATCGTGACCCTGCTACTTAACGACGGTGGCCGTCGACGACGACCTTCTGCAGCTGGTCGAAGTGCTCGACGACGGTGCCCGTCCCGAGCACGACCGAGTCGAGCGGGCGCTCGGCCACGTGCACCGGGATGCCGATCTCGTGCTCGAGCCGGGCGTCCAGGCCGCGCAGCAGCGCGCCGCCTCCGGTAAGGACGATGCCGCGGCTGACGAGGTCCCCGGACAGTTCGGGTGGGCACCGGTCCAGCGTCGAGCGAACCGCGGCGACGATGCGGGAGACCGGCACGTCCATCGCTTTGCGCAGTTCATCGCCGGAGATGCTCACGTTGCGCGGCAGGCCGGTGGCGACGTCTCGGCCACGGATCTCCGCGTTCTTCGGGCCCGCTACCGGGAAGGCCGATCCCACCGAGATCTTCAACTCCTCGGCCGTGCGCTCGCCGATCAGTAGCGAGAACTCAGCCCGCACGTGATCGACGATGGCGGCATCGAGCGAGTTGCCGGCAACCCGCAGGCTCGTGGACGCGACGATGCCGCCGAGCGCGAGGATCGCCACCTCGGTTGTGCCACCGCCGATGTCGAGCACCATCGATCCCGACGGCTGGTTCACCGGCAGGCCGGCGCCGATCGCTGCGGCCATCGGTTCGGAGATGATGTGCACCCGCCGGGCGCCGGCCGCGTACGTCGCCTCGCTCACCGCGCGCTGTTCGACACTCGTGATCCCGCTCGGCACGCACACGACGACGCGCGGGCCGGTGAACATGCCGCGCCGCCGCAGCACCTTGCGCACGAAATAACGCAACATCTCGGCTGTCACGTCGTAATCGGCGATGACACCGTCGCGCAGCGGCCGCACCGCCGTGATGTGCTCAGGCGTGCGGCCGATCATCCGCTTGGCCTCGGCCCCGACCGCGACGATCGAATTCGTCGAGGTGTCGACGGCGACCACCGACGGCTCGTTGAGCATGATGCCGCGACCACGCGCATACACGAG
>JBDTXT010000153.1:0-6750 GCA_040006035.1 Pseudonocardiales bacterium
TGCCGGTACCCGGGTTCAGCTTCGCTTTCAGCGCGGCATTGAGCGCCAGCGTGCCTGCGGCGCCGCGGTGCACTGGCGTCACGACCTGCACCTGGTCGGCCGGGATGCCGAGAGCGCGCGGGATCGAGTCGGTCACCAACTGGGTCACCCGGTGCGCGGCCTCAGCGGAACCACGTGCGGCCACCACGACCACCTCACGGGTGGGATCGTCCACCGGCGGGAGTTCGCCGCCGCGAACGGCGATCGCCAGCCGGGCGATCGAGCCGCCCTCGGCCTGGCGGTACAGGGTCGTCAGCTCGGTGACCGGGACGGTGCCCGAGTCGATGAGGTCACCGAGCACCCGGCCCGCCCCGATCGACGGCAGTTGCGCGGCGTCGCCGACGAAAACGAGGTGGGTGCCGTCGTCGCAGGCGCTCAGCAGCGCATCGGCAAGTTCGACGTCGAGCATCGAGGCCTCGTCCACCACGACGACGTCCTCGTCGAGCGGCCAGTCCTCGCCGCGCGCGAACCCGCCGTCGAAGGTGACGTTTTCCCCGGACTGGCGGGCCTGGGCACCTAGCAGTCGGTGGATCGTCGACGCTGGGGCCTCGCACAGTTCCTCCAGCCGCTTGGCCGCGCGACCGGTGGGCGCGGCCAGGGCCACGGTGCGCCCCGCGTGCTCGGCCAGCGACACGATCGCGGCGACAGTTCGGCTCTTGCCGGTACCCGGGCCGCCGGTCAGCACGCTCACCCCGCTCCGCAGCGCGGCGGCCACCGCCGTGCGTTGCGCCTCGTCCAGCGGCCCGGCCGCGCTGCGTTTCGGATCAGCCTTGATCGGCTCGGCGGTCGCGACCAGGCGACCCAATCCCTGGGCGATGCCGTCCTCGGCCTCGGCGAAGCGGGCCAGCCCGAGCAGATCGCCAGTGGGGGTCCCCCCGCCAATGAGGGCGTGGTCGGCGGGGGAGTAGCCGCCGGGGGAGTCCAGCTCGAGCACGGCGGCCGACTCCACCGCTGCGGCCACCGCCTCTTGGGCGTCACCCACGCCGAACTCGGACAGCGCCATCAGCACGTCCTCGCGTGGGGCGATGGTGTGCCCCTCGCGGGCGATGCGGGCCAGGACGTAGCCCACCAGGGCCCGGCCGCGTCGCGGGTCGTCGCGGCGGACTCCGGGGATGGCCAGCCTGGCCACCCGGTCGGCGTCGGCCGGCGTAATTCCGTAGATCGCGAGCAGCAGCCACGGGTCATCGCGCAGCAACCGCGGCGCCGGGGGACCCAGCGCGTCGACCACCCGGCTGGCGACCCGGGCGTCGACCTCGGCCGGAACCAGCAGCTCGGCCACTTCGTAGGCCGGCGCAGCGGCGAGGAAGGACGACAGGAGCCGGCCGGCTCGGGTAGGACCCACCTTGGGCAGGGCGGCCAGGTTGGTGGCCGTCACGTCCTGCGGGCCCTCGATGCCGGCACCGGCCAGTGCGGCGGCGAGGACCGGGCCTACCCCGGGCCACAGGCGCGCAGCGCAGAACGCGACGAAAACGGGGTCCGAACTCATCGCACCCCCCGCAGGCTTGCTTTCATTGCCCGCTGACGTCCTCCGGATAGCCGAGCCCCGGTGCCGACACATCGTCGAGGGCCCGCCGGATCTCCTCTGGCAGGTCGAGCGTCTCGCACGCCAGCGCGGCCGTCAGCTGCCCCAGGGTCCGCGCCCCCAGTATTGGGGCGGTCACGCCCGGCTTGTCACGCAGCCAGGCCAGCGCGACGGCAACCGGCGAGGTGGCCAGACCCTCGGCCGCAGTGGCCACCGCCTCGACGATGCCGATGGTTCTCGCCTGATGCATCGGTGCCAGGTTGCGCCCCTCGCCCGCGGCTCGCGAATCGGTCGGGACGCCGGCGCGGTACTTACCGGTGAGGACCCCGCCGCCGAGCGGCGAGAACGGCATAATCCCGACACCGAGCGCAGCACAGGCCGGGACCACCTCGCGCTCGATGCCGCGGTCGAGTAACGAGTAGCGCACCTGGTTGGCCACGATGGGGGCGCGGCCTGGCAGGGCGTGCTGCCACGTCGCAGCTCGGGCCACCCGCCAGCCGCAATAGTTCGAGACTGCGACGTAACGCACCTTTCCGCTGGCCACCGCGGCGTCCAGCGCCGACAGCGTCTCGTCGAACGGCACGGCGTCGTCGATGAAGTGCACGTACCAGAGGTCGAGGTAATCCGTGCCGAGCCGAGACAGCGATTGATCTAGGTCGCGCAGCAGTGCCCCGCGGGACGCGTCGATGACACGATCGTCCGGCGTGCGCGTGATCCCGCCCTTGGTGGCGACGATCAACTCCGACCTGGGAACCACGTCGGCCAGTAGCGAGCCGAGTATCTCTTCGGCCACCCCGTAGCCGTAGGACGTCGCGGTATCGACGAGGGTGCCGCCGGCGTCACGGAAGGAGACCAGCTGCGCGGCCGCCTCGTCGGCGTCGGTCTCCAGGCCCCACGTTGCCGTCCCCAGTCCGAGGTGGGAGACCCTTAGGCCGCTGCGACCGACATTGCGCTGCTTCACGCCGCGAAACTACCGGCTCGCCGTGGCAGCCGAGCGCAGGGTGCTCGCTATGGTGACGCGGTGAAGCTCGGACTGAACCTCGGCTACTGGGGCATGGGCAGCGACGCCGAGAGCCTGGCGCTCGCGCGCGAGGCCGACCAGCTCGGATTCTCCGTCGTCTGGGCCGCCGAGGCCTATGGCTCGGACGCGGTCACCGTACTGACCTGGATCGCGGCGCAGACGAGCCAGATCGACGTCGGCAGCGCCATCCTGCAGATCCCTGCCCGGAGCCCGGCCATGACGGCCATGACCGCCGCGACCCTCGACGCGCTTTCCGGAGGTCGGTTCCGGCTGGGACTCGGGGTGTCCGGCCCGCAGGTGTCCGAGGGCTGGCACGGCGTGCGCTTCGCCAAGCCGCTCGCCCGCACCCGCGAGTACATCGACATCGTCACCATGGCGCTGGCGCGCGAGCGGGTGCGCTACGACGGCCACACCTACCAACTGCCGCTGCCGGACGGGCCGGGCAAGGCGCTGCGCCTTATGGTGCACCCGGTCCGCGAACACATCCCGACCTATCTCGCCTCCGTCGGCCCGAAGAACCTCGAGCTCACCGGCGAGATCGCCGACGGCTGGCTCGCGGTGTTCTTCGCCCCGAAGTTCGCCGAGAGCCATCTCGAGCACCTGCGCGCCGGACGGGCACTGGCCGGCAAGACGCTCGACGGTTTCGACGTCGTGGCCTCCGTCCCGATGGTGATCGGTGACGACCCGCTGAAGTGTGTCGAGCCGGTGCGGCCCTACAGCGCCCTCTATATCGGCGGGATGGGCAGCCGCGAACAGAACTTCTACAACGCGCTCGCGGTGCGCATGGGATACCCGGACGAGGCAGCCGAGGTGCAGAACCGCTACCTGGCGCGTGACTACGAGGGCGCGGCGGCGGCAGTGCCGGCCGAGTTCGTCGATGCGACCTCGCTGCTCGGCTCGCCGGGACGTATCGCGGACCGGATGGCAGAGTTCGCCAGTGCAGGGGTCACCACGCTGTCGATCATGCCTCATGGCGCGACGATGGATGAGCGGGTTGCCATCCTGCGCACGGCAGTCGATGCCCTCGAGCGATCCGGAGCAGGAACATGAGCACCCGAGCCCCGAACGACGCGCTGCGGCGGCGACTGCCCGGAGACTGCGCATGACGTTTCTGCAGGCGATCGTGCTCGGCATCGTGCAGGGTCTCACCGAGTTCCTGCCGATCTCGTCCACCGCGCACCTGCGCATCGTGCCCGCTCTGTTCGGCTGGAAGTTCCATTACGGCAACACGAGCACGAACGATCCCGGCGCACCGTTCACCGCAGTGATCCAATTGGGCACGACGCTGGCCATTGTCGTCTACTTCTGGCGCGAACTTCTGCACGTGACGCTTGCCTGGTTCCGTGGGATCTTCGACAGATCGGTGCGCAGTTCGCTGGAGTATCGCCTTGGGTGGTATCTCATCCTGGCCACGGTTCCGGTGGGCGTCTTCGGGCTGGTGTTCAGCAAGCAGATCGAAACCGGCGCGCGCAACCTCTGGCTGATCGCCACCGCGCTGATCGCCCTGGCCATCGTCCTCGGGGCGGCCGAGAAGGTGGGAACGCGTGAGCGCGAGGAGGAGCAGCTCAACACGATGGATGCGGTCGTCGTCGGCGCGGCGCAGGCCTTGGCCCTGATTCCCGGCGCGTCGCGGTCCGGCACCACGATCACCGCCGGCTTGTTCCGTGGCCTGACTCGCGAAGCCGCGGCCCGGTTCTCCTTTCTGCTGTCGGTACCCGCAGTCGTGCTGTCGGGTGCCTACGAAGCGGCCAAGCACGCCAAGGACAAGAACGGCCCCGGCCTCGGCCTCACCGGTGTCGCGCTGGTGTTCGCATTCGTCGTCGGGCTGGCCTCGATCGCCTGGCTGCTGCGCTGGCTCACCAGCCACAGCACCTTCATCTTCATCTACTACCGCATCGCTCTCGGTGTCTTGTTGATCGTCCTGCTGAGTACCGGCGTGCTGAGCGCCACCAATTAGATGTCGACCCTGCTACTGCTACGCCACGGCCTCACGGCCCTTACCGGGCCGGTGCTCGCGGGGCGCACGCCCGGACTGCATCTGGACGAACGCGGCGAGAAGCAGGCAGCGACAGCGGCGTCGCGCATCGGTGTGCTGCCGCTGGCCGCCATCATCAGCAGTCCGCTGGAACGCTGCACCGAGACGGCGGCGGTCGTCCGCGAAGCCCAGCAGGCCGCGGGGCACGAACCCGCGTGGGAGCTCGACGAGCGCCTGGTCGAGTGCGGCTACGGCGAGTGGACCGGCAAGGCCATCAAGGAGCTGACGAAGGACCCCATCTGGAAGGTCGTGCAGACGCAGCCGTCGGCGGCACGGTTCCCGGCTGGGGAATCGCTGGCCGAGATGTCGGCGCGGGCCGTCGCGTCGATCCGCGACTGGGACGCTCGGCTGGGCCCGGATGCCATCTGGGTCGCCTGCAGCCACGGCGACGTCATCAAGGCGATCCTCGCCGACGCACTGGGCCTGCACCTGGATCAGTTCCAGCGCATCGTCGTAGACCCGTGCTCGGTCTCGGTCGTGCGTTACACCGAGACCCGTCCTTACGTGTTGCGCGCCAATGATGTAAGCGGCGAGCTGTCCGCGTTCGCGCCGCCGGCCAAGAAGAGCCGACGGCGCAAGTCCTCCGACGCGACGGTGGGCGGCGGCGCCGGTAGCGGTCAAGTCTGAGGTGGCGCCGGTAAGTAGGCTCGAAGCATCATGTCTCGCCAGGTCCACTTCTTCGAGCGTCCCCGCCGCTTTGTCGCCGGGACTGTCGGCACGCCCGGCGAGCGGACCTTCTACCTGCAGGCCGCCGATGGCGCCAGGGTGGTGTCCGTGTCGCTCGAGAAGCAGCAGGTCGCCGTCCTGGCCGACCGCCTCGAGCAACTGCTCGACGAGGTCGTCACGCGTACCGGCACCGCGCTGCCGGCCAGTGAGTCCGACACCGGGGCCCTCGAGCAGCCGATCGACGAGGAGTTCCGGGTCGGGGCGATGGGGCTGGCGTGGGACGGCGACAACGGCCTCGTCGAGATCGAGGCGCAGGCTCCGGTGGAGGACACCGAGATCGCACAGGAGACGCTGCTCGAGGACGTCGAGGAGGGCCCGGACGCGCTACGCGTGCTCATCGAGCCACGACGGGCCCGGGCGTTCGTCGACCGGGCCCGCAAGGTGATCTCGGCCGGTCGCCCGCCGTGCCCCCTGTGCGGGCAGCCACTCGAGCCGGGCGGCCACATCTGCCCCCGGCAGAACGGCTACCACCGCGCCAACCCGCTGGGCACATGATTCCCGCCGGGCTGACGCCGCCCGTCGAACTCGAGGTCGATGACGCGCTGACCCTGCTGCGTGCGGGTGAGCTGTCCGTCGAGGGCCGTCTCGTCGACGCCTCCAACGCGACGCTCTACTGCGCGATGAGCTGCGATGGAATTAGCGCGGCGTGCGTGTACAAACCCGTCGCGGGTGAGCGGCCACTATGGGATTTTCCGGACGGCTCGCTGGCCGAGCGTGAGGTGGCTGCATACGAGGTGTCAGCCGCGACCGGCTGGGCCATCGTGCCGCCGACGATCTATCGCGACGGCCCGCTCGGTCCGGGCATGGTGCAGCTGTGGATCGGTGAGGACGAGACCGCCGATCTGGTGCGACTGATCCGCGGACGAGACGGCCAGCCGGTCCGGCGCATTGCCGTTTTCGATGCCGTGATCAACAACGCCGACCGCAAGGGCGGCCATCTGCTACCCACCGTGGCCGGGCACGTGTACGGCGTCGATCACGGGGTGGCGTTCCACGTCGAGGACAAGTTGCGCACGGTGCTGTGGCAGTGGGCCGGCAATCGGCTGCCCGCCGAGATCATCACCGACCTCGAGGTGTTGCGCTCGCAGTTGGATCTCACGCTGGGGGAGCGGCTGCACGAACTGCTCACGACCCGCGAGGTCCGCCGCACGATGCGGCGGGTGGATCGGCTGCTGGCCACCGGCCGCCACCCAGAACCCAGCGACGACTGGCCGGCCGTCCCGTGGCCCCCGATGTAGCACTCTCGTCGCCTGTCGTGAGCGGAGCGGGTTACCCGGCGGCGACCAGTTCGTCCAGGCGCTCGAGAGTGGCGAGGATGCCCTTGCGGTTACGGCCGGGAAAGCCCGACAGGCGCAGGAAGAGCCGGTTCTTGGCCGGGCGGGCGTCCCATTGCTCGGTCACCTTCGT
>JBDTXT010000154.1:0-6750 GCA_040006035.1 Pseudonocardiales bacterium
CCATGGGCGATAGCGGTCGTGACATCGAAGTACCTTTCCGTCGCGTCGCGAACGCGGTCCAGGCTGCCCCCGCGGCAGGCCGCGGCCGTGCCCGTCGACAGCGCGATGGTGGCGATGAACGCCACGAATGCGAGTAACCGTTTGGTGCGCATTGGTTTGTCTCCCTGCTCAGTGGTTGAAGTACGGATCGAGGACACGAACCTGGGTGATCTGGTCGAGCGGCAGGCTGTTGCGCTCGGCCGCCTGGCGGATCTCCTCCGGGCTGGCAGCGTCGTAGACGCAGTAGGTCTTGGTCTTGTCGTAGCTGACGTAGGAGTGCACCCAGGTGACGCCTTGGTCAGAATTCCGCTCGACGACGGCAAGACACGCCTGGGCACCGGATGCGTCGGCTGGGATGTTCAGACCCTCTGGGAAGGTCCGCTCGATGATGTAGCGCGGCATGAAGGCCACCCTCTCGTCCCAATTTCTGGACTTCTGTGCGCAGCCAGCTGGTCTGTCCGCGTCTGCTCAAAGGATCTGAGAGCGGCGGGTGAAGGGCATCGGGAGAATCACCCAAATTGGCGTGCCCGGCTCCCCAGATTGGCGGCGGCATCGCAATTCGCGCACTATTGCTGCGAGGGGGCGGCTGGTGGTGGTTGACGGCAGGGCAGGGCAGGGCGCGTGGCCGAACCCGGCGCATTGCTCGAACGGGAGCGGCAGCTCACCCTGCTCGACGAGACGATCGCTGCCGTGCGGGCCCGCGGCCGGGGGCAACTGGTGCTCCTCGGCGGCGAGGGCGGCGTGGGCAAGACCGCCCTCCTACAACGGTTCTGCGCTGGCCGCGCTGGGTCGGAACGAATCCTGTGGGGTGGCTGCGACTCGCTGTTCACGCCGCGTCCGCTCGGGCCATTCCTGGACATCGCGCACGCCATCGGCGGCGAGTTTCAGCAGTCGCTGGACGACGGCGCCAAACCGCATGAGGTCGCTACGTGCCTGGTCCGGCGGGTCGCTGCGCAGGGTCCAACGATCGTCGTCATCGAGGACCTGCACTGGGCGGATGAAGCCACCCTCGACGTGTTGCGACTGCTCGCCCGGCCGGTCGAGAAGACACCCATGCTCATCGTCGCCACCTACCGGAACGACGAGCTCGACCGGCTGCATCCGCTGCGGCTGGTGCTTGGTGAGCTTCGCTCCGGCCAGACGACCCGCCGACTCGATCTGGACCCGCTGTCCCTTGATGCGGTCGAACAGCTCGCGAGCCAGTCGGGGGTGGACGGGAACGCCCTGTATCGCACCACGGCAGGAAATCCGTTCTTCGTGACGGAGGCGCTCGCCGCCGAGGCGGGCACGATCCCCAGCACCATTCGCGACGCTGTGCTCGGCCGTGCCGCTCGGCTCGGTGCCGCAGCACGCGTCGTGCTCGACGCAGTGGCCGTCGCGCCACCCCAGGCCGAAATGTGGCTGGTGACGGCGCTGGCCGGGGACGCGGCGCAGGGCCTGGACGACTGCCTGAGCGTCGGCATGCTCACCCAGGTTCCCGGTGGCGTCGCGTTCCGTCATGAACTTGCCCGGCGGGCAGTCGAAGAGTCGCTGCCACCGCTGCACCGAAGTGCCTTGCACCGCAAGGCGCTGGATACCCTCGCCGCTCCCCCGTCCGGGACGCCGGACCTGACCAGGCTCGCGCACCACGCCGAGGCGGCCGACGACAGTGCAGCGGTGATGCGCTACGCCCCAGCGGCCGGACGACACGCAGCGTCGGTGGGCGCGCACCGCGAAGCGGCGGCACAATACGCACGCGCGCTGCGCTTTGCCGGTGCCTCCAAGGCGCAAGTGCGGGCCGAACTGCTCGAATCCCTGTCACACGAGCACTACCTGACCGACCAGATGCAGGACGCGATCGACGCGCTGGAGCGTGCGCTCGTGTGCTGGCGGGAGTTGGGCGAAACGCGTCGGCAGAGCGCCGCGCTGTGCGCGCTCTCGCGCCGGTTCTGGTGCACGGGCCGAAAGGGGCAGGCTGAATCGGTCGGCCGCGAGGCGCTGACCCTTCTCGACGCCCTGCCGCCCAGTCGCGAGCTGGGGCTGGCGTACTGCAATCTCTCGCAGATCGCGATGAACTCGGAGGATGCCGAAGCAGCGATGTCCTGGGGAGCGCGCGCGGTTGAACTCGGAGAGCATCTGGACGACACCGAGGTCACCGTGCACGCCCTGAACAACATGGGCACGATCCAGGTGCTCACCGGCGCTGGCACGGCAATGCTCGAACGCAGCCTGCGGCTGGCCGAACAGGCAGGCTTGGACGAGCACGTGGGCCGGGCCTACAACAACCTGACGTGGGGACTGGCCCGCACCCGCTCCTATGATCTCGCGCATTGGTTCGAGGACGGGATCAACGCGTGCGGTGAGCGGGGTCTGGAGCTGTGGCGGCTGTACGTGCTCGTGTTCCGTGCGCGCTACGACCTTGACCAGGGACGCTGGACCGAGGCGACGGAGGCTGCGGCCGCCGTGCTGCGCTACCAGCGCAGCGCACTGCTGGTGCAGATCCTCGCACTGAGTGTGGTCGGTGTCGTCCGTGCGCGGCGCGGCGATCCCGAACCTTGGGAGCCGCTGGATCAGGCGCTCACGATGGCACGACAGAGCGACGATCTGCAGTGGCACGCGCCCGTCGTCCTGGCCCGTGCCGAGGCCGCGTGGCTCGATGGACGCGGACCGGGCGCCCCGTGGGTGACTGGCGAGCTACTGCTATGGCGCCGACTGGCCGGCGTCGACGAAGTGCCGCCCGGGGCGGTGGCCGCTCCGTTCGCGGCGCAGTTGCGCGGGGATTGGGCGACGGCTGCGGCGTTGTGGACTGCTCGCGGGTGCCGGTACGAGGCTGGGCTCGCTCGGGCTGAGTCCGAAAACGCCGACGAGGTCCGCCATGCGCTGGACGACCTCCAGCAGCTTGGCGCGCGTCCCGCAGCCGCGATCGTCGCCCGCCGGCTGCGCGAGCGCGGGGTCAAGAATGTGCCGCGGGGTCCGCGGCCGGCCACCCAGTCGAACCCCGGCAATCTCACGTCCCGAGAGCGCGGTGTTTTGGAACTCGTCGCGCAAGGGCTGCCCAACAGTCAGATCGCGCAACGGCTGTTCGTGTCGACCAAGACCGTCGACAAACACGTCTCGGCTGCGCTGCGCAAACTCGGGGCTCGCTCTAGGGCCGAGGCGAGCGCCGAGGCAGTCCGGCTCGGCATCGCCGAACCGGATCGCACGGGGTGACGCATGGCTTGAAGTCAGACGACGCCGCTCTCCCACCACCACGCCTGCGCGCCGTAGGCGTGCTCGACCCGGCTGTCGCAGTGCTGCCAGGAATGCGAGTAGGACTCAAGTCCGGACAACCCGCACGTCTCGGCGATCTGGTAGACGCTGCGCGTGCCCAACCCGCTGACGACGATGTCGGCCGCGATCCCGTAGGTGTGCTGGCTGTTTCCGGCGCTGCCCGGAACGGTGTTGTTGTAGGCCACGCTGCGGAATCCGGAGTTGATCGACGTCGCGCGGCCACCTGCCTTGTGCCGCAGGGCCTCCAACTTGTACATCAACCGACGGACGTTCTCCTGCACCTGGGCCGTGCCGACGTTGCCGCCACTGAAGCCGGCGCCGTCATGCGACGTGAACTCGCTCCAGTCGAAGTGCGCCGTCGAACCGTCGGAGCTTTCCAGGCTGTTCAACACACCTTGTGACGCCGGGCCGACGACGCCGTCGGCACTCAGGCCGTAGGCGGACTGGAAGCGACGCACGGCGGCGGCGGTTCCCGGGCCGAAGTTGCCGTCGACCCCCACGTAGGTCTGCGAGGCGCTGCTCGCGGCCCAGCCCGCGACGCGGATCTGCAATTCCACGACATCGGCGCCGGTGCTGCCTTGGCTCAGCGTGCGCGACCAACCGTAGGCCTCGGCCTGGCCGGGCTTCCAGAGTTCGGCGACGGTCCCGCCGAAGGCGGCCACGAGTCCGATGGCGGCGGCGCGGTTGAGGAACGAGCGGCGATTCAGGTGGCTGCTGGCTGGGGTGGGCATGGGACGCCTCTCGGTCCTGCTCGCTCAGGCGAGGTGGGTACGGATGGTTGCAAACATGAGAATAGTCATTAAACGACCTAAATAGGGCGTTCTATGAAAGTTTCCGCCGTGGGCGGCCACCGGTGGGGCAGGTCGCCCGGGTCCGGCTGGGTGCAATCCGGCAGTTGTCCATCGCGATCAGCGGGGGCGGGCTGGCCACCCCGGTCCAACTAGCTTGCTGCGGTGGGGTTGTGGCTGCGGATGCGGGCGATGATGTGCCGTCGATCCATCGGGCCGGTGTGCCCGTGTTCCTGGGCGTGCGCTTGTCCGAGGGCAGCCAACTCGTCCTCGGTTTCGGCGCTGAGTACGGTGCCGCAGTTTCTGCAGGTCAAGCTAAGGCTCATGGTCGTCTCCGTGGTCTGGGTCGTCGTCGGTGGCTGGGCTGGGCGTTTCTCCCGCAGACTGGCTATGCGTCGCGGTGGTTGATGAGCACGAATCCAAGCGCGAGGGCGACGGCGGCATAGATGCAGAACACTCCGAATCCGGTCCAGGCGCCGAGGTTGTTGGGTTCGTGGTGAACGGCGATGTAGATCTGCTCGCCGGCGTTCATCGGCAAATATGGCCCGACAGTGGTCTGCCAGGACTTCGGCAGGATCGAGATCAGGATGGAGGGGACGAACAGCAGGCCAAACAGGGTGGCGATCGCGCCGGTGCTGCTTCGGATGATCGCGCCGAGCCCGAGCCCGAGCAAACCGAGCGCGACGAGGTACAGGCCGCCGCCGATCACGGCGCGCAGCACACCGGGATCACCTATCGAGGACCGCAGGCTGTTGTTGGGCAGGAAGGCTTGAAACGCGTAGTAGGCGGCGAAGCTTGATCCGATTCCGACGATGAGGGCGCTCAGGGCGAACACGGTCGTTTTCGCGGTGAGGACGAGCCGCCTCTGCGGTACGGCGGCCAGAGTGGCGCGAATCATGCCGGTGCCGTACTCGCTGGTGATGAGCAGCGCCCCCAGCACGCCGAAGGCGATTTGGGACAGGTGGACTCCGGCGAGAGAGAGCCGGACCCCGTCAGTGCTGGCCTCGTCCTGCGCGCTGAGGTGACCGGGGACGAAGATCGCGGCCAGCGCTGCGATCACGACGTTGGAGGCCACTGCGGCGCTCAGCGTCCAGAAAGTGGAGGGCACCGAGCGGAGCTTGCAGAACTCCGAGCGGAGCACCTCGGCGACGTGCCCGGCGCGGGTCTGCGCGATGGGTGCGGGTGCGATCATCGTGCCAGCTGTCATCAGTTCGCCCTTCGATTCGGTTCCAGGTCATCGCTGGCCGCGCGGAAGTCGACCGACTCGCCGGTGAGCTCCATGTAGCGCTGTTCGAGCGAGGCCTGTTGGGTGGACAGTTCCTGCAGGCTCAGCCCGTTCGCGCGGGATAGCTCGCCCACCACATCCGCTGTCACGCCGGTGACGCGCAGCGTGCCCGCAGATTGGTGGGTTACCCCGGCACCCCGCGCGATGAGTAGCTGGGCCAGCCGGTCGACTTCACTGGAGCGCACCTGCACGAAACTGCCGGACCCGCCTTCCAGCAACTCCGCTACTGTCCCGTCGGCGATGAGCCGGCCACGCCCGATAATGATCAGGCGGTCGGCGGTGATCGCCATCTCGCTCATCAGGTGACTGGACAGGAACACCGTTCGGCCCGCAGCGGCGAGCGACTTCACCAGCGTGCGGATCCACAACACACCTTCGGGGTCCAGGCCATTGATCGGTTCATCGAGAAGTAGCACATGCGGATCGCCGAGCAGCGCGGTCGCGATCCCCAGGCGTTGGCCCATGCCGAGGGAGAACCCGCCTACCCGCCTACGGGCTACCCCATGCAGCCCGACAAGATCCAGAACCTCATCGACCCGCGAGCGACCGATGCCGTTGCTCAACGCCAGGCAGAGCAGATGGTTGTACGCGCTGCGGCCGCCCTGCATCGCCCTGGCCTCCAGTAGCGCCCCCACCTCGAACAGCGGGCGGCGATACTCGACGTACGGGCTGCCGTTGACAGTGACCCGTCCGCCGGTTGGTGCGTCCAGGCCCAAGATCAGACGCATCGTCGTCGACTTCCCGGCACCATTCGGACCCAGGAAGCCGGTCACCTGGCCCGGCGGCACCGTGAAGGAAAGGTCATCGACCGCCACTGCGGCGCCATAACGTTTGCTCAGCCCTACTGCCTCGATCATCGGCGTCGCTCCTGCGCTACGTGTCGCATTAGTGGGCCCCCGGGCCAAGCACACCGCTCAGGTGCAGCACAACGAACAGCGCCCCGACGGCCACGCCGAGGATCCACCACACATACATCGAGCGCCGCGAGCCACGACCCGGCTCGGGTTCATCGGCAGGCTCGGAAGGTCCACCGGGACGCTCACCGGGGTACCTGGGTACTTCGGGCATCGGGTCGACTCCTCCGTCACGGGGGCACCACGCTGCGGGTGCTGTCCCAGACTGATCGATACAACTTGTCGCTGTCAACCCACACTGTCACAGCATCGCCGATGCGTCATACTGAAGGTGTGCCGAAGCTGTGGACCGACACCATCGAGGCGCACCGCCAAGCGGTGCGCGAGGCCACCCTGGACACCGCGGCGACCCTGGTGGCCGAGCGCGGGCTCAGCGCTGTGACGATGTCGCGGATCGCCGAAGAGACCGGCATCGGTCGGGCCACCCTGTACAAGTACTTTCCCGACGTCGAAGCAATCATGACCGCCTGGCACG
>JBDTXT010000155.1:0-6722 GCA_040006035.1 Pseudonocardiales bacterium
GACGGTGATCGGCAACTACATCACCCCGGTGCCCGCGCAGCAGCGCCTCGGCCCGCGCTGGTACACCGGCAGCGCCGACGCGATCCTGCAGTCATCGAACCTGATCTATGACGACAAACCCGACTACATCGTGGTGTTCGGCGCGGATCACGTGTACCGGATGGATCCCCGGCAGATGGTGGCCCAGCACATCGCGACCGGTGCGGGTGTCACGTGTGCGGGCCTGCGCGTGCCACGGTCCGAGGCCACGGAGTTCGGTGTCATCGACTCCGACCCCGATCACCGGATCACCGACTTCCTCGAGAAGCCGGCTGAGCCGCCCGGGCTGCCTGACAGCCCCGACGAGAGTTACGCCTCGATGGGCAACTACGTCTTCACCACCCAGGCCCTGCTCGACGTGCTCAAGGAGGACTCCGAGGACGAGGGCTCGGTGCACGACATGGGCGCGAGCATCATGCCGAAGATGGTCAAGCACGGCAACGCCTACGTGTATGACTTCGCCGACAACGACGTGCCCGGCGCCGAGGACCGCGACCACGGCTACTGGCGCGACGTGGGGACGCTGGACGCGTACTACGAGGCGCACATGGACCTCGTCGCCGTGCACCCGATCTTCAACCTCTACAACCAGCACTGGCCGATCTACACCCACCACCCGCAGCTGCCGCCGGCGAAGTTCATCGAGGGCGGCATCGCCCAGGAGTCGATCGTCGGAGCCGGCACGATCGTCGCCGGGGCAACGGTGCGGCACAGCGTCATCTCGCCCAACGTGAAGCTGCACGCCGGCGCCTACGTCGAGGGCTCGGTGCTCATGGACGGTGTCCGGATCGGCCGGGGCGCCGTCGTCCGGCGGGCGATTCTCGACAAGGACGTGGTCGTTCCCGAGGGTGCGCACATCGGCGTCGAGCCCGAGCTCGATCGCCAGCGCTACCACGTGTCCGCCGGCGGAATTGTCGTACTGGGCAAGCGCGAGCTCGCCCTGCCCTAGCTGACGGACGTCTCAACTAACTGACAGACCTGGACAAACGCTGTCCCCGGCAACACGGGCTGGCTAGGGTGTGCCCCCTAAGCCCGTGCCTAGGAGGTACTTCGTGTTCGACCGTTCTCGTCTCTTCATCACCGCGACGGCGCTGGCCGCTGCGGGCGCGCTCGTCCTGGCCGGATGTGCCAGCAACAAGGAAAAGACCGGCCCCACCGGGACGGTCAAGAACACCGTCAGCCAGGACACCTCGCTGGACTCGCTCGTCCCAGCCAAGATCAAGACAGCCAAGAAGCTGATCGTCGGGGTGAACGTGCCGTACTCGCCCAACGAGTACCTGCAGGGCGGCAAGGTCGTCGGCTTCGACGTGGACCTGATGGATGCCACCGCGAAGGTGCTCGGCCTGACCACCGACTACCGGCAGGCGGACTTCTCCAAGATCGTTCCGGCCGTCAGCACGGGAACTTACGACATCGGCATGTCGTCGTTCACCGACAACAAGGAGCGCGAGAAGAGCGTCGACTTCGTGACCTACTTCAGTGCCGGCATTCTGTGGGGGGCACCGAAGGGCAAGACCGTCGACCCGACGAACGCCTGCGGTTTGACCGTTGCCGTTCAGTCGACGACGACCGAGGAGACCGACGAACTGCCGGCCAAGAACAAGGCCTGCAAGACCGCAGGCAAGAAGGCCATCAAGGTGCTGTCGTACGAGAACCAGGACGATGCGGTGAACGCGGTGGTTCTCGGCAAGGCCGCCGCCTTCTCGGCCGACTCGCCGGTCACCGCCTACGCGATCAAGCAGAGCGCCGGCAAGCTGGAGCAGGCTGGCGACATCATGGAGGCCGCGCCCTACGGCTGGCCGATCGCCAAGGGTTCGACGCTCGTCCAGGCCATGCAGAAGGCCTTGCAGTCGCTGATCGACAACGGCACCTACACGCAGATCTGTGAGAAGTGGGGCGTGCAGGCCGGGGCGATCAAGACCGCCGCGGTCAACGGCGCAATCAGCTGACCATGGCTGAGCGTGGCTCGACGTCTGATGGCACCGAGCTGATCAAGGCCGTGCCGTTGCGGCGACCCGGACGCTGGGTCGCCGCAACGGTCATCCTGGTATTGATCGCGCTGTTCATCTACGGTGCCGCCACGAACCCGAACTATCAGTGGGACACCTACCGCAAGTACATCTTCGACAGCCGGATCTCGACGGCGGCCTGGAACACCCTGCAGCTCACCTTCTGGGCGATGGTGCTGGGCGGAGTGCTCGGCGTCCTTCTCGCGGTGATGCGACTGTCGGACAATCCGGTGCTCAAGTCCGCTGCGTGGGCCTACCTGTGGATCTTCCGCGGCACGCCGGTGTACGTGCAGTTGGTGTTCTGGGGACTGTTCACCTCGCTGTATCCCCATCTGGCGTTCGGGATCCCGTTCCTGCATCAGTTCGCCCACTTCGACATCCAGACCCTGGACGCCGCGTTCCTGTTCGCGGCCGTCGGGCTCGGGTTGAACGAGGCCGCGTACATGGCCGAGATCGTGCGGGCCGGCATCAGCTCGGTGGGTGAGGGCCAGAGCGAGGCTGCCACCGCGCTCGGCATGCCGTGGGGCCTGACCATGCGGCGAGTCGTGCTGCCACAGGCGATGCGGGTGATCATCCCGCCGTCGGGCAACGAGGTGATCAGCATGCTCAAGACGACGTCGCTGGTCAGTGCGGTGCCTTACACCCTGGATCTGTACGAAACGCAGCGCAGCATCTCCGGGGTGGTCTTCCGACCGATCCCGCTGCTGCTCGTCGCGTCGACCTGGTATCTCGCGGTGACGAGCGTGCTGATGGTCGGCCAGTACTTCCTGGAGAAGCATTACGCCAAGGGCGCGTCGCGGACGATGACGGCGCGTCAGTTGCGGGCGCTGGCCAGTGCCATGGGCAGGGAGAACCTGGGAGGCAAAGGGTGACCGAGCCGATGGTGCGGGCGAACGGGGTGCACAAGAACTTCGGCGCGCTGACCGTGCTCAAGGGCATCGAGTTGACGGTCGCGCGCGGCGAGGTGATGTGCCTGGTCGGTCCGTCCGGTTCGGGCAAGACGACGTTCCTGCGCTGCATCAACCACCTCGAGCGGGTCACGGCCGGGCGGCTGTATGTAGACGGCGTGCTGGTCGGTTATGAGGAGCGCGGTAACAAGCTGCACGAGCTGCATCCCCGCGTGGCGGCAAAGCAGCGCCGCGACATCGGGATGGTGTTCCAGCACTTCAACCTGTTCCCGCACATGACGGCGCTGGAGAACATCACCGAGGCCCCGATCCGGGTCAAGAGGCAGCCCAAGGAGAAGGCGGTGGCCAACGCCAAGCGGCTGCTCGACCAGGTCGGCCTCGGCGAGAAGGCGAAGGCCTATCCGGCTCAGCTGTCCGGTGGCCAGCAGCAGCGCATCGCCATCGCGCGGGCGCTGGCGATGGATCCCAAGCTGATGCTGTTCGACGAGCCCACCTCGGCCTTGGACCCCGAGCTGGTGGGCGAGGTGCTGGACGTGATGAAGGAGCTGGCGCGGGGCGGCATGACCATGGTCGTCGTGACGCACGAGATGGGCTTCGCCCGCGAGGTGGCCGACCAACTCGTCTTCATGGACGACGGTGCCGTGGTCGAGATGGGCAAGCCGCGCGAGATCCTGGTCAATCCGCAGCACGAGCGGACGAAGGCGTTTCTCTCCAAAGTCCTGTGAGCGTCGGTTGGGATGACGATCCTGTCGTCGCGTCGTGGGCCGGGTTGCCGCCGCTGGACGGTGATCGCAGCGCCGACGCCTGCGTGGTGGGGCTGGGCGGCTCCGGCCTGAGTGCCGTGTCCGCGTTGATCGAACGCGGCCTGTCGGTCGTCGGTGTGGACGCCGGCCGGGTGGCGGCTGGTGCGGCTGGCCGCAACGGCGGATTCCTGCTCGGCGGTCCGTCCCTCTTCCTGCACGACGCGATCGCCCAGTGGGGCGCCGAGGCCGCGGTCGCCCTGTACCGCGAGACGCTGCGCGAGCTGGACCGGCTCGAGGCCGAGCTCGGGTCAGACGTGGTGCACCGGGTCGGCTCGATCCGGCTGGCCGGCTTGCCGGGCGAGCCTGAGTCGGCCGCCGAGGCCGACGACCGGGCGCGCGAAGTCGCCGACGTGGCCGGGCACGCCGCCGCGCTGCGAGTGCACGGCATCGCAGTCGAGGAATACCTCGGCCCGCTCGGCACCGGCATCTACCTGCCGCAGGACGCGGCCATGAATCCGGCCCGCCGCGCGCTGGGGCTGGCCACGGCGCTCGCGCCGCGCGCCGCCCTGTACGAGCACACGCCGGCGACGCGCATCGAGGCCGGCCGGGTCAGCACCCCACTCGGCTTGATCAGCGCGGGTGTCGTCATCGTGGCCGTCGACGGACGGCTCGAGGTGCTGCTGCCCCAGCTCGCCGGCCAGGTGCGTACCGCGCGGCTGCAGATGCTCGCCACGGCTGCGCTGCCTGCCGGCCGGCTGCCCTGCCCGGTCTACGGCCGGTGGGGTTACGACTACGCCCAGCAAGGCCACGACGGCCGGCTGTTCATCGGCGGCGGCCGCGATCTCGCCGTGGACAAGGAGTGGACGACCGAGGCCACCCCGAGCGCGGCCGTTCAGGGTTACCTCGACGGCCTGGCCGCGCGGCTGGCTGGCGCACCGGTCGAGGTGACCCACCGCTGGGCCGCTCCGGTGGGCTACACGCCAGACGGTCGCCCCTTGTGCGTCCAGGTGGCCGAGGGCGTGATCGCGGTCGGCGGCTACAACGGCACCGGCAACCTGGTGGGTCCGGTCGCGGCCCGCGCCGCCGTCGCCCTCGCCCTGGACGGCACCGAGCCGCCGCCGTACTTCGCCGGATAGCCCCTCACCGTTGACGTCGTGATCACGTTCTCCCCGCCGACCTCCGGTTCGGTGCCACCAAAGCGGTGGCCGGCGGGGAAAAGGTGATCGGCCGGTACGGAAGACTGGCGCAGTGACCACCGTCGAGCCGCGCGACCTGGCTGCGGCACTCAGCCGCGCCGGGTTGGCCGAGGTCGACGCGGGCAAGCGGCGCCGGGCCGAATACTCCTCGGACGCGTCCAACTACCGCGTGGTGCCGGCTGTGGTGGCCTTTCCCCGGCACATCGACGAGGTCGAGGCCGCGTTGCAGGTGGCCCGGGAGTTCGTCGTGCCGTTAACCCCGCGCGGCGCCGGCACGTCGATCGCGGGCAACGCCGTCGGCTCGGGCATCGTGCTCGATTTCTCGCGACACCTGAACCGCGTTGCCTCCGTCGATGCCGAGGCCCGCACGGCCGTCGTCCAGCCGGGCGCGGTCCTCGACTCGATCACCCTGGCCGCGGCGCCGCACGGGCTGCGGTTCGGTCCCGACCCGTCCACGCACGCCCGAGCCACCATCGGCGGCTCGCTGGGCAACAACGCCTGCGGTTCGCGGGCGATGGCCTACGGGCGCACGGCCGACAATGTCGTCGATCTCGACCTGCTCGCCGGGCACGGCGCGCGCTTCACCGCCTGCCGCTACGGCCGCGACGGCTGGGCGGTGGATGGCCCGCAGGCTGCGCTGCTGGGTGCGCTCGACGCGATCGTCAGTGCTCGGCTGGGCCTCATCCGCACCGAGTTCGGCCGGTTCACCCGGCAAGTGTCCGGCTACTCGATGGAGCACCTGCTGCCCGAGAACGGCACCGACCTGGCCAAGTTCCTGGTCGGCACCGAGGGAACGCTGGGCGTGGTGCTCGGCGCCACCGTGCGGCTGGTCGAATCGCCGCCGGCCGTCGCGCTCGCGGTACTCGGCTACGCCGACATGCCGAGCGCCGCAGACGCGGTCCCGGCGCTGTTGCCGCACCGGCCAGTAGCGATCGAGGGCCTGGACGCGCGCCTGCTCGGCGTCGTGCGGGCTCGCCGCGGCGCGGCCGCGGTGCCCGACCTGCCCCGCGGCGAAGGCTGGCTGTTCGTCGAGACAAGCGGGGCCACCGCAGCCGAAGCGCGCGCTGCCGCCGAGAAACTGATCGCCGACGCCGGCTGCCTCGACTCGCAGATCGTCACCGGTGCGCCGGCCATCGCGTTGTGGCGCATCCGCGAGGACGGTGCTGGGCTGGGTGGTCGCACGCCATCCGGGGCACCGGCGTGGCCGGGCTGGGAGGACGCCGCCGTCCCGCCCGCGCAGCTCGGGGCCTACCTGCGCGAGTTCGAAGCACTGCTGCGCGCGCACCGGCTCGACGCCCTCACCTATGGCCACTTCGGCGACGGCTGCGTGCACGCCCGCATCGACTTTCCGCTGAGCATGTCGCCCGGGACGCTGCGCGAGTTCGTGCTCGCCGCGGCCGAACTCGTGGGCGCACACGGCGGCTCGATGTCGGGTGAGCACGGCGACGGCCGCGCTCGCGGCGAACTGCTGCCGTACATGTATTCCGCCGAGGCGATCGCCATGTTCGGCGCGATCAAGCACGCCTTCGACCCGGCGAACATCCTGAACCCCGGTGTCATCGTCGACCCGGCCCCACTGGACGCCGACCTGCGGGTCCCGGCGGCGAAACCGATCCGCACTCACCTCGCCTTCGCCTACCCGCACGACGGCGGCGACCTGTCCACGGCCGTGCACCGCTGCGTCGGGGTGGGCAAGTGCCGCGCGGACACCACTGCTGCCGGCGGGGTGATGTGTCCGTCCTACCTCGCCACGCGCGATGAGAAGGACTCCACGCGCGGACGCGCCCGCGTGCTGCAGGAGTTGGCGAACGGCTCACTGGTCAAGGG
>JBDTXT010000156.1:0-6709 GCA_040006035.1 Pseudonocardiales bacterium
GGCTCCGCTGTCAGCTGTCTTCGAGAAACGAACAGCGGTGATGTACAAGCTCCCCGACGCCGACGACCGAGCCCTCGCCGCCTTCGATTCCGTCCGCAACCGCCGCCAATATCGGGACCGCTGACGTAGCCTTGCCGCACAGGAGGTTCCCCGTGACGACAGTTCCGGTCGAGGTCGACGACGAGCTGCTCAAGCTCGCCGATGCGCAGGCTGCCGAGGCAGGCAGGCCGCGCTGCGAGGTGCTTGCCGCTGCCCTGCGCCGTGGGCTCGGTGGTGGTCAGCTGCGCCGCCTTCTTGCCGAGGCGCGCAAGGGACCGGAGCTTTCCGAAGACGAGGCAGTGGAACTCGCTAAGTCCGAGCTCGCCGCCATGCACGCTGAGCGTCGCGGTGCCTGACCTCTGAGCAGCCCCCGCCTCGCCGCATCGTCCTCGATCCAAACGTCATCGTCTCTGTCGCGATCAGCTCGGCAGGCGCTCCGGGGCGGATCGTCGAGTTGATCGACGCCGGGACCCTCGTGCCTATCGTCTGCGAGCATCTGATCGACGAGGTGCAGGACGTTCTCATACGCCCGAGGCTCCAGAAACACGTCGACGCGAACAAAGCCGCAAAGGCCGTGTCGGAACTCCGACGCCTCGGCCAATGGCACTCCGATCCCGTCGACCCGCCGCAGGTTTCCCGCGATCCGAAGGACGACTACCTCGTCGCGCTGACGCTTGCGGGGAAGGCCTACGCGCTGGTTTCCGGCGACCAAGATCTTCACGCCTTGGATGACCCCGGTGTGGGGATTCTTACGCCCCGAGAACTGCTCAACCGTCTCGGCGAGTGATGATTAAAGGTCCAATCGGCCGACGACGTTCGCAGCCACGAAGTCGCCGATGTCCGACGGCCGGCACCGACGCTGTCGTGCGACGCGTTAGGCGGGGTCGCCATCTCACTCCTTGGAGGGGCCTCAGCCCCAGAAGAGGGGGTCCGCGTGGCTGTCGAGGGAATGAGCAACGTTGAGGCGCGGCTGGCTCGAATGCTCGCCGCTAGCCTCGCCGACACCGCGATCCCACGAGACCTGCCGCTGCAGGCCGCGCTAGATCTTGTCTGGGCGCACCCGCAACCCCTGCGCGAGCTGACGGAGCTGCTGGACATCGATTCGGGACCGAGTCACCTGCAACGGCCGGCGTTCGCCGACGTGCCACTGCAGATCCACGCCCGATACACCCGCATCGAGATCCTGGCCGCCGTCGGCGAAGGCGAGCACGCCCGAACACCGCAATGGCGCGAAGGCGTGTACGACGCCAAAGCCGTCGGCGCCGACCTACTTGCCTTCACGCTCGACAAGACCAGCGGTGACTTCTCACCCACGACCCGCTACCGCGACTACGCGATCAGCCGCGATCTGGTCCACTGGGAGAGCCAGTCGACGACGCGGGCGGACAGTGCGACCGGCCGGCGGTATCAGACTCACGTGGCGATGGCCAGATCGATCCTGCTCTTCGCCCGCACGCGTCAGGACGACCGAGCGTTCTGGTTTCTCGGACCCGCCACCTACGTCCGCCACGAAGGCGAACACCCGATGGCCGTCACATGGAAACTGCAGACACCGCTGTCAGGCGACCTCTTCACGGCCTTCGCCGCAGCAGTCGCATGAGCGGCTGTTCACCTGCCTATCGCCGATTCTGCTTGTACATCTCGGCCGGAGAACCAAGCGTGTCGCGTTGTTATGCGCTATGGAGCGGCGGCTTGGTGCAACGCAGATCCGGCCGATCGGCGGCAGCCGCTCGGGCGGTCGCGGCGATGTCCGGGTGCAGGTCGTCGCCTGCCGCCAGCAGCGTGGGCAGCAGGTCCGGACGATCCATCTCGGCGCGGTACATGAGCGCCACCGTGACGTTGTGCGCGGGACGGTGCAGCACCTCGATCTGGTCGCCGGCACCGAGCCGCCCCGGCACGGCGATGCGCAGGTAGGTACCTGGCCGGGCGTCGCGCGTGAACGTCTTGAGCCAACCCTGCTCACCAATCCAGCCGCGGAACGTCGAGCACGGGATGCGCGGCGCGGTCACGACTACCTCGACCGACGAGCCCACCCGCCAACGCTCGCCGATCCGGGCCGCGGCGAGATCGATGCCGAGCGTGGTCAGGTCTCACCGAAGAAGCCGTTGCGCAGCGGTCGACCCAGCCGCAGTGACCACGCGTCGAGGTCCTCGCGCTGGAACGCGTAGAGCGCCTGGTCGCTGCCGCCGTGGTGGGCGAGGTCGCCGATGAAGTCGCCGACCACCCCGCTGGCGGCGCCTTCCGGGCCTGGGTCGCGTACCGCGACTGTCGCGTCCTGCGCGACCTTGTCGATGCCGGTGTCGACACCTTCTTTGTAGGGGTTGGGCGCGCGTCGCCCCACGTTCACCGAGTCGAGCCTCGCGGTCAGGACCTGTCCTCCGCCCGCACCAATCGTGGCGCGTCGACATCGTCGTTGATTGCGATAATGCTCGCCCGGTCGAGCGGAATTGCGTTCGCCCCGTTAGCGCCGCGTCGCCGCATTTGAGCGCGGCTCGGAGGCCTTGGCTGCGGCATCGGGCTTAGGCCAGCACGGTGCGTCCGTACTGTGCGTGCCGCCGCTTCGTGAAGGCCAGCACTGCGACGAGGGTGATGGCTATGACCGCGAGGGTGAAGAACACCCAGAGGTGGGAGGCGGTGGAGGTGGCCGGTGTGCTTGGCGCCGGGTAGGTGTCGTCTGGCAGCGGAGCGGGTTGGGCGAGGGCGGCGAAGCTGAGGGCGATCAGAGTTCCCAGCGCGGTAAGTAGGGCGGCGAGCGTGGTCAGAGTTCGACGGAAAGCGGACATGGCGGTGTCTCCTGGTTGGTGGGTGCACCAGCACCTTGCGTGCGGCGGGCTGGTCGATGGCGTTGGGGTCAGATGGTTGCTGCGGCGCGGGTCATGCCCGCGGGGGCAGCGGCCGTGACAGGGTCGGTCAGGTGGCGCCGGAGGGAGCGGAGGGCTGACCAGCGTTGGCGTCCCTCGGACCTAGGTCGGCGGCTGGCGGCGACACCGGCGGCGATCTCCGCGCGGCGTTGCTGGCCGAGCTCCATGGTGATCGCGTAATGGGTGATCATGGCTTCTCCTGTGAGTGGGGGCGCTTGTTGGAGCGCCGAGCACCTCTCAGGGTCGGGCTAAGAACCCGCCGCGACATCTGGTGACCGGGCAGTTCCGGACCCACGGACCGTCGTAGTTCGACTTCGCAGGGCCTTAGCCGGCGGTAGGGCGGCGCCCGTGCCGCGTGGTCGCGCCACGCGTACAGCGTGCTGCCGCGTCACGGCCTTGGCGGTCGGGCCAAGTGCTGTCGGTTCACATCCATCGGCGGCAGGACCGGGCGGCCTCGTTGAGGTAGATCTCTAGCCTGGTCTGGGGCGTGAAGTTCGGTGGTTACCCGCCGAGCAGACCGGCACGTTCGGCCAACGTGGCGGCCTGCACGCGGGTCGCGACGTCGAGCTTGCGGAGGATGTTCGTGACGTGGACGCTTGCCGTCCGTGGGCTGATGAATAACGCCGAACCGATCTCAGGGTTGGTCTTGCCTTGCCCGAGTAGCTGCAGGACGGCAAGCTCGCGCTCGGTCAAACCGAATGATCTCACTGGTCTTGGCTCGGCCAGGGGTGTTTCGTGGTCGCGTTTGGTCAGCTCGATTCGGGCGCGCCGAGCGAGGTCACTGATTGCCTTCGACAGGGGCACATGCCCAGCGGCCTGCGCGGCTGCGGTGCGCAACGGCCCCGCGGCGGCCGTCCTTGGCTGGCCTTGGGCCAGGATCGCCTCCGCCTGCCGCCATCGGGCGTACGCGGCTCGGTGCGGGCGGCGCAGCCCGTCCCATGCCTCGACCGCGCGTTGCCACGCCGCGGTGCCGGACTCGCCCCGCAACCGGGTCGCCTCGGCTTGCCACGACAGCAGGTCAGCATGCGTGGTCACCGGCACCCGGCGGGCCGCAAGCGGATCTACCGGCGCCGCGGACCGCAGGTCAGACAGCCGCGCTACGAGTTGGTTCGCCGAGTCGAGCGAATCGCCGTCGCCGGTCGCTCGAGCGCGTTCGGCGACGCCGGCACAGGCGCGCAGCATTAGAACGAACATCTCGCCCGCGAAGGGCGCTCCGTCGGTTCGGCAGTACCGCTCGAGTATCGAGAGAGCGTCGGCGGGGACATCGAACTGACCCTGCCACAGGTCGAGCTGAATGCGCGTCTCGGCGATCACGTAGTGCAGTTCGGGATCCGCACCGGAGGTGACAAGATCGGCGCAGTTGGTCAACACGGCGGCGGCCTCGGCCAGCCGGCCGCGTCGCGTGTCGAGGTCGGCACGGCAGAGATAGATCGTCACCGAGTTCAACGTTGGAGTTTCGCCGGTGATCGAGTCGACCAGGTGCGCCGCACCGTCGAGGTCGCCGCGCTCGATCTGAGCCACGACCATGTTGCGGCGGATAACCAGGAATCGCGGCGAGTTCAGCACACCGTGCCGCTCAGCCCAGTCGATCGTCCACGCGCCCACCGCCACCGCCTGCTCCAGCTCACCCAGCCGAAGCAGGGCATCAGTGTGGTTTATCGCCACCAACGCCTCGACCCTCGGATCCTCCGACTCGGGAGCAATCCGCGCTGCACGATCGAAGTCGGCGATCGCGTCCGCGATGTCACCGTCGGCCGTCGCCAACCAGCCGAGCTCCGCCAGAAGCGACTTCTGCTCGGCCAGGAAGCCGGCCCGTTCCGCGGCCCGGAACGCTCGAACCATCAATGGGCGCTCGTCCTCTGGGCGACCTTGCTCGGACCGCACCCGCGCCAACGAGCGCAACGCCCAGACATAGTCCCGGCTTGGCGGGAGGGCCGCGCCGACCTCAACGGCGATCGCGAGCGCGTCCTCGCTCGCGGGCAGCGATTCGATGCCCCGGAAGCGCCCCAGCGCGCCGTACAGGCGGACGGCGGTCTCCGGCCCCGCGGTGGTCGCCAAGCGCGCCACGGCCTGCTCCGCGAGGCGGGCGGCAGCCTCTGCGTCGCCCGCGTTGTCCTCCGCCGCAGCAGCTGATAGGTACGCCTGCGCCAGGTCCAGGCTGGCGCTCGCTGCTGTGGGCACCCGATCCCAGAGACTGATCACGCGCCGCCATTGCCCGGCCGCCTCGTTCCAGGCGTATACAGTCTCGGCTTCGATCGCCGCCTGAACCCGCCAGGGCAACTCGTTCGTCGGAGCGTCCGCCTCGGCGAAATGCATCGCGATCTCGGCGGCCACACCGATCTGGCGCTCGCGCGCCATGAGTTCGGCAACCTGACGATGTAACTCGCGTCGGTCACTGGCCAGCATGGTCTCGCTGATTGCCTCGGCCAATAATGCATGCCGCAGCTGTAGACGGCCGGCATGATCGGGCTGGCGAAGCAACCGCTGCGCCAGAAGTTCACGCAGCGCCGCACGCACATCCGTCTCCGGTTGGCCGCACAGCCGAACCAACGACGCTTCGGACAGCGGGCGTGCCGCGACCGCCAGGGCCACCATTACTTCGCGGGCACTAGCACTCACCTGCGCTGTGCGAGCCAACAGAAGAGTGGTGAGTCCGGCGGGCAGCGGACGCCGATTCGATCGGTGCTCGCCATCTTCCTCGGCAACCGCCGCGAGCTGTTCGGTGAAGAAGGCATTGCCCTCAGAACGGCTGAAGATCTCGTGCACCAACTGACCAGACACGCGGTGGCCAACCAGATGCTCAACCTGCTCACCGGTCTCCTCCTCGGTCATCGCCGCGAGGTCCACCCGACGGACGCGCGCGTGGCGGTGGACCCGTTCAGACCAATCGGTCAACCGCGGCGTGGGTTCCTCGTCCCTGCGGCAGGTCAGCAGCAGCGGCACGCCGGGCGCGTGACCGGGGGCGAGAAGGTAGTCCAGCAACTCCAAGGTGCTCGGGTCGGCCCATTGCACATCCTCGATGACCACCGCCGCACGCCGTAAAGACCCAAGTTCGACCAACAGCCGGCGCAGCGCATCGAACAGACGCTGCCGCAGCCACCCGCCGTCTAGCTCGGCAGGCCTCCACTGCTCGCCGAGCTCCTCCAGTTGTGGCATCAACCGGACAACCTGACCGCGCACGAAGGGCGGACAATTGCTCAGCAGCACATTCAGAAACTGGCCGCCATCCAGCTCTCCCAAACGGCAGAGGACGTCAGCCACCGGCAGGAACGGCAAACCTTCGGATAGCCCCAGGCACCAACCGGTCAACACCGTCACATCCGACTGCGCCACAACATGCGTCGCCTCGGCCACGAGGCGCGACTTGCCCACCCCCGCCGGACCGACCAGCAACATAGCCACAGCATCGGTGTCGCCGCCCAGCACACCGGCCACGGCCTGCAGCTCACGACGCCTACCCGCAAACGCGGAAGAGACCGCCACGCCACAAGAGGACCAGCCACCCCGCCCGCAGTCAACAGGCGAGGCCTCGATTGGTACGGGCCGCAACGAGAGGTGCGCAGCGACGGCACCCGAACCGCGGCAAAACTCGAAATGGCAGGGACGCCAACGGCGATGAGAACCTGCGAGCCAGAACGATCGTGGCCTGCGCGCGAGCGGACAGCCACGACAGCTTCGAGCGAACAAACGGACTGATCTGCGAGCGCGGCCGGACCGCGCGATGGTGCGCGAGAACGACGGCTCCTGCGCGCATCTTACGCCCGGCGCTGGCGGACGAACCTAGAGTCGCCGAGGACCGAGGCTGCACG
>JBDTXT010000157.1:0-6706 GCA_040006035.1 Pseudonocardiales bacterium
GAACTCCTGCTGCAACCGCATGCCGAGGCGCCGGCGCTGCCGCTCGGCCGCGGCGCGTCCGGAGGCGAGCTGTCCAGGGTGATGCTCGCCCTCGAGGTCTGCCTCGCGGGCACCGATCCAGTGCCGACGATGGTGTTCGACGAGGTCGACGCAGGCGTCGGCGGCCGGGCTGCAATCGAGGTCGGTCGCCGGCTGGCCCGGCTGGCCCGCGATCACCAGGTGATTGTCGTGACCCACCTCCCGCAGGTCGCCGCCTACGCCGACCGGCAGATCGTGGTCGACAAGCCGCTCACGGCGGCGCGGCGGCACGTGAGCGCCAGCGATGTGCGCATCGTCACCGGGGAGGAGCGGATCACCGAGCTCGCGCGCATGCTCGCCGGCAGCGATTCGAGCACTGCACGCGAGCATGCCAGCGAGTTGTTGGCGAGCGCGGCCGCCGACCGGGTGGCCGAATAGGGCCCGTCGAGTGCGTGGCGGTGTCTGCCGCCGGGTCATACGGATGGCACCATGGGTCTTCATGAAGCTCGCAACCCTGCGCCGCCGTGCGGACGCCCTTCCCGGCGTCAGCGGGGTCGCGCGGCTCGATCGCCGCACGAACCGACTGGTCGGGCGCCTGAACCCCGGCGACATCGCCATCATCGACCATGTCGACCTGGACCGGGTCACCGCTCAGGCGCTCGTCGCGGCAAAGGTCTCCGCGGTGATCAACGCCCAGCCCAGCATCTCCGGGCGCTATCCCAACCTCGGCCCCGACCTCATCGTGGCCAGCGGCATCCCGCTGCTCGACAACGTCGGCGGTGAGATCTTCGCCGCGGTGAAGGAAGGGACCAAGATCCGCCTGGACGGTCCCACCGCCTTCCTGGGCGACCAGGCCATCGCGACCGGCACCCCCCAGGATGTCGAGACGGTCGCTGCCCTGATGTTCGAGGCCAAGTCCGGCCTGTCTGCGCAACTCGAGGCCTTCGCGGTCGACACCTCCGAGTACATGAGCCGAGAGCGCGAAATGCTGCTCAACGGCGTCGGGGTGCCCGAGGTGCGCACGCAGTTCGCCGGCAGGCATGTTCTCGTGGTGGTCCGCGGTTACGACTACGAAGCGGACCTGAAGGCCCTCAAGCACTACATCCGTGAGTTCAAACCGGTACTCGTCGGCGTCGATGGTGGCGCGGACGCGCTGCTCGAGGCCGGCCACAAGCCGCACATGATCGTGGGCGACATGGATGCCGTGTCCGACGCGGCCCTGGGCACCGGCGCCGAAGTGATCGTGCACGCCTACCCCGACGGCCGCGCGCCGGGCCTGGCACGGGTGCAGGATCTGGGCATCGACGCGGTCACCTTTCCGACCTCGGGCACCAGCGAGGACGTCGCGATGCTGCTCGCCGACGACAACGGCGCCGCGCTGATCGTGGCCGTGGGCACCCACGCCACCCTGACCGAATTCCTCGACAAGGGCCGCTCAGGGATGGCCTCGACGTTCCTCACCCGGCTAAGGGTCGGGGGCAAGCTGGTGGATGCCAAGGGCGTCAGCCGGCTGTACCGGAGCAGAATCTCGGCTGCTGCGCTGTTGCTGCTGGTGATCGCCACGCTGGTCACGATCGTCGCCGCGCTCGCTGTCTCCGAGGCCGGGCGCAGCTATCTCCGTAACTTCGACCACAGCTGGAACGACCTCGTCCGCTGGGTACAGGATTTGTTCTCGTGATTTCCTTTCGCTACCACATTGTTTCGATCGTCGCGGTGTTCCTGGCTCTGGCCTTGGGGATCGTCGTCGGAACCACCGCTCTGAATGGGCCTATCACGACCGACCTGCGCAAGCAGGTCAACACCCTCAAGAGCGATCGCACCACGCTGGCCAACCAGGTCAAGGCGCTGCAGCGCCAGGTCAGCGACGCCGGCCAGTTCGCCTCGTCGTTCGGCTCGCAGCTCGTTCAGGGCACCCTGACGAAGCAGAACGTCCTGCTCATCGGCCTGCCCGGCGCCCGGGCCAGTGTCGAGGACGGAATCGTCAAGCAGATCGAGGCGGCCGGCGGCAAGCTCAGCGGTCACCTCGAACTGACCGAGGGCTACATAGACCCGCGGCGGGCGAGTGACATCACCTCGCTGGTCACCAGCGGCGTGCACCCGCCCGGGCTCACTCTGCCCGAGGTCAGTGACGCCGGGCAGCTTGGCGGCGCGTTGCTCGCCTACGTTTTGCTCGGCAAGGGGCAGAGCACCGACCTGAGCCAGGTACTGAGCGCCTTCTCTGAGCTGCACATGGTCTCCGACGCCGGCAAGGCCATCGCGCCGGCGAGCACCGTGGTGATCGTCGCAAGCGGCGCGCTGGCCAACTACGCCGCCGCGGCTGAGTTGGCTTTCGTCAATGCCCTGCAGCACGACGGCGGGCACGTCGTGGTCGCCGGTGACAGCACCTCGGCCACCCAGTCGGGGATAGTCGCGAGCGTCCGTGGGCCCAATGGAGACAAGGCGACGGTGTCCACCGTCGACAACGCCGACAGCGCGATCGGCCAGGTCTCCACGGTGCTCGCGCTCGCCGATATCGTGAAGTCCACGGTCGGGCATTACGGAACGGCCAAGACGGCCGACGCCCTGTTCCCCAGTCCGACCAAGTAGCAGATTCCCCACTCGGCGGGTGCGGCGCGTCGACGGATGCAACCTATGTGCCGGGTAGGTGTTAGCGTGAACTTCCGTGGATCGGATGCCTGCGCCCACCAAACATCTGTTCGTCACTGGAGGGGTCGCCTCCTCACTTGGGAAGGGTCTGACGGCTTCCAGCCTCGGCTCCCTGCTCAAGGCGCGCGGACTGCGTGTGACGATGCAAAAACTCGACCCCTATCTCAACGTCGACCCTGGAACGATGAACCCGTTCCAGCACGGCGAGGTCTTCGTGACCGACGACGGCGCCGAGACCGACCTCGACATCGGCCACTACGAACGGTTCCTCGACACCGACCTGGTCGGATCGGCCAACGTGACCACCGGCCAGGTGTACTCGACGGTGATCGCCAAGGAGCGGCGCGGCGAGTACCTCGGCGACACGGTGCAGGTCATCCCGCACATCACGAATGAGATCAAGGCCCGCATCCGGGCCATGGCCGCACCCGGTCCCGACGGACTCGCTCCGCACATCGTCATCACCGAGATCGGCGGCACCGTCGGTGACATTGAATCGTTGCCGTTCCTCGAAGCGGCTCGTCAGGTGCGCCACGACGTGGGTCGCGACAACTGCTTCGTGCTGCACGTCTCGCTGGTGCCCTACCTCGCGCCCTCGGGGGAGTTGAAGACCAAACCGACACAGCACTCGGTGGCCGCGCTGCGAAGCATCGGCATCTCTCCGGACGCTGTCGTGTGCCGCTCCGACCGCGAGATCCCCGAGAACGTCAAGCGCAAGATCTCGCTCATGTGCGACGTCGACCTCGAGGCCGTCGTCTCGGCCACCGACGCGCCGAGCATCTACGAGATCCCCAAGGTGTTGCACTCCGAGGGGCTCGACGCCTACGTCGTGCGGCGCCTCGGACTGCCGTTTCGCGACGTCGACTGGACCGTGTGGGGTGACCTGCTCGATCGAGTGCACCACCCGCGCTCAGAGATCACGGTCGCGCTCGTAGGCAAGTACGTCGACCTGCCTGACGCGTACCTCTCAGTGTCGGAGGCCCTGCGGGCTGCTGCCTTCGCGCACCGCGCGAAGGTGACGATCAAGTGGGTGCCGTCTGATTCGTGCGACACCCCGGCCGGTGCCGCGGCCGCGTTGGCCGGCGTCGACGGCGTAGTGATCCCGGGCGGCTTCGGCATCCGCGGCATCGAGGGCAAGGTCGGCGCGGTCCGCCATGCGCGCGAGCGCGCCATCCCGATCCTCGGGCTGTGCCTCGGCCTGCAGTGCATGGTCATCGAGACCGCGCGGCACCTGGCCGGGATCCAAGCCGCTAACTCCTCGGAGTTCGACGAGAACACGCCCGACCCGGTCATCGCGACGATGGCCGACCAGGTCGACATCGTCGCCGGCAACGCCGACCTGGGCGGAACCATGCGGCTTGGCGCCTACCCGGCGACGCTAGTTCCTGGAACGGTCGTCGCCGGGGCCTACGGCTCCACCTCTGTCTCGGAACGGCACCGGCACCGTTACGAGGTCAACAACACCTACCGCGACCGACTGGAGGCGGCCGGCCTGATCATCTCCGGCACCTCGCCGGACGGCCGGCTGGTCGAATTCGTCGAGTTGCCCCGGGACGTCCACCCGTTCTTCGCCGGGACGCAGGCCCATCCCGAGCTGAAGTCGCGCCCGACCCGCGCGCACCCGTTGTTCCGGGCGTTCGTCGGTGCCGCGTTGGAGTACAACGCCGCCGAGCGGCTGCCGGTCGAGCTGCCCGACGAGCCGGGCGAGATCGAGTCCATCGATTCGCTGGCGGACGGCAGCGCGGCCCTCACCGAAAACGGCCATGCCGTCGCCGTGGCGCGGGCGGTGTTGTGAGCGAGGACTACCCGGTGCTCGCCACGGAGTCGATTTTCACCGGCAATGTCATCTCGGTCCACCTCGATCACGTCCAGATGAGCGACGAGACGGTGGCCGCCCGCGAGGTGGTCGACCATCCGGGTGCGGTCGGCGTCGTCGCGCTCGACGACGACGGCGCGATCGTGCTCGTCAACCAGTACCGCCATCCGGTCCGGGCCCGACTGGACGAGCTGCCGGCCGGCCTGCTCGACGTCGCGGGTGAACCGGCCCTGCTTGCTGCCCAACGGGAGCTGGCCGAGGAAGCCTCGATCACCGCAACCGAGTGGCACGTCCTGGTCGACCTCTACACCTCGCCTGGCATGTCCAATGAGGCCATCCGGCTCTTCCTGGCGCGCGGACTGGCTGCGGTAGGCGAGTCCGACCGCTTCCAGCCCGAACACGAAGAGCTCACCCTCACGGTTCATCGGGTCAAGCTCGACGACGCCGTCGCACGGGTCTACGCCGGAGAGCTGACGAATGCCGCCGCTGTCGTCGGCATCCTGGCCGCTGCCCACAGCGCGACGACCGGCTGGATCGGCCTGCGCCCCGCCGACACGCCATGGCCGGCCCGGCCCGGGCATTGACACCGATGGCCACTGGGGCAGCACCTCGACGGCTGGCGCCCCCGACCGTGGTGCGCGGCTACCTCGACCACCTCGCCGTCGAGCGCGGGGTCGCTGCCAACACGCTGGCCTCCTATCGGCGCGACCTGACCCGCTACGCCGACTACCTCCGCTCAGCCGGCGTGAGCTCGATCAGCGCCGTGGACTCGGCCACCGTCAGCGGCTTCCTCGCCCACCTGCGCGAGGGGGACGAAGAGCACCCGCCGCTGTCCGCGACGTCCGCCGCGCGGGCGGTGGTCGCGGTGCGCGGGTTGCACCGCTTTGCCCTGCGCGAAGGGCTCGTCGAGGTCGACGTGGCTCGCGAAGTGCGCCCGCCGACTCCGCCGCGGCGACTGCCCAAGGCCATCAGCGTGGATGACGTCGAGCGCCTGCTCGACGCGGCGGGTTACGAACAGACGGCCTTGGCGCTGCGCGACCGGGCCCTGCTCGAGGTGCTGTACGGGACCGGCGCCCGGATCTCCGAGGCGGTCGGACTTGCCGTCGACGATATCGACCTGACCGACCGGACGGTGCTGCTGGCCGGTAAGGGCGGCAAGCAGCGCCGGGTCCCGCTCGGGTCCTACGCCGCGAAGGCGGTCCAGGCCTACCTCCTGCATGCCCGGCCGGCGCTGGCCGCGGGCGGGCGGGGGACCCCGATCGTGTTCCTCAACTCGCGCGGCGGCCCACTCTCACGCCAGTCGGCCTGGACGGTGCTGCGCACCGCAGCAGAGCGGGCCGGGCTCACGGCTGGCATCTCGCCGCACACCCTGCGTCATTCCTTCGCGACCCACCTCATGGAGGGGGGCGCCGACGTACGCGTCGTACAGGAACTGCTCGGGCACTCCTCGGTCACCACGACGCAGATCTACACGCTCGTCACGGTCGACACGCTGCGCGAGGTCTATGCCACCGCGCATCCGCGGGCCCGCGGCTGACCGTCGCCAGCCGTCGGTGTGCTGCGGTAGCCTCGCGACCGGCGAGCGACGACGAACCGGCAGAGGGGTTTAGCGCTTCATGACTATGTCGACAAGTCAAGATGGAGAGGCTGGCTCGGGCCAACTCTTCACGGTCGAAGCCAGCAAGTCGCCAGATCCGGCCCTGTCGCGGGTCAAGCGCCCGCTCATCGAGCCCAAGCCGCTAGAGCGGCACGGACCGGCCCGCATCATCGCGCTGTGCAACCAGAAGGGTGGGGTGGGCAAGACGACCTCCACCATCAACCTCGGTGCTGCCTTGGCCGAGGTGGGCCGCCGGGTCCTGCTCGTCGATTTCGATCCGCAGGGCGCTCTGTCGGTCGGGCTCGGCGTCCAGCCACACCAACTCGACCGCACCGCCTACAACCTGCTGATGGAGCGCGGCGTCAGTGTCGATGACATCCTGCTCAAGACCAGCGTGCCCGGCATGGACCTGCTGCCCAGCAACATCGATCTGTCCGCGGCCGAGGTGCAACTCGTCGGCGAGGTGGCCCGCGAGCAGACATTGGCCCGCGCGCTCGCCGGAGTGGTCGAGGACTACGACTACGTCCTCATCGACTGCCAACCCTCACTCGGGCTGCTGACGGTCAACGCGCTCACCGCGGCGCACGGCGTGATCATCCCGCTCGAGTGCGAGTTCTTCAGCCTGCGCG
>JBDTXT010000158.1:0-6630 GCA_040006035.1 Pseudonocardiales bacterium
ACTTCTCGCCGTGGACGTGCGTCGCCAGCCAGGCCCAGACCGTCTCGTACCAGACGCGGGCGTTGCCGGGTTGGAGCACCCAATGGCCTTCGTCGGGGAAGTAGAGGTAGGACGATTCGACGCCGCGGCGCTGCAGATCCCACCACAGCCGCAGGCCGTCGCCGATCGGCACGCGGTAGTCCTTGTCGCCGTGCACGACCAGCATGGGGGTCGTGATGTTGTCGGCGAAGTGGTGCGGCGACCATTCGGCGTAGCGCTCGGGCTGATCGGTGGGCAGGCCCCACTCGCGCGCCCAGTTCGCCGGGTCATCGGTGGTACCCGCGAACTGGTCGAGCGCCCACAGGCTGGCATGGGTGACGAGGCAACGGAACCGGTCGGTGTGCCCGGCGATCCAGTTGGCCAGGTAACCGCCGTATGAGCCACCCATCGCCGCGACCTTGGTGTCGTCGATGTCGGGCCGCTGTTGCGCAGCATCGGTCATCGCCATCAGGTCAGAGTAGGGCGCCCCGCCCCACTCGCCCCAGCCGCGGTGCAGCATCTGCTCGCCGTAGCCCGTGGAAAGCGCCGGGTCGGGCAGCAGCACGGCGTAGCCCTTGGCCACCAGCAACCATGGGTTCCAGCGCCAACTCCAGCCGTTCCACGAGCTCAGCGGCCCGCCGTGGATCCAGAGCAGTAACGGCGCGGGCTGCTGCGCCGACGTAGCGGCAGGCAGCGCCAGCCAGGCCCGGATCTCGGTGCCGTCGGCGGCGGTCGTCGTGATCTCCTCGACGTGGCCGGGCACTGTGGCTGCGCCGGGAGCAGGCAGCGCAATGGCCTCGCCGTCAGTGGCCAGCGAGTCGAGCCGGACTGGCGTGGGCGGGCTGTCGATGTGGTCGCGCAGCGCGTAGAGCGTCCGGCCGTCGGGTG
The DNA here is from genome assembly GCA_040006035.1 of Pseudonocardiales bacterium. GTDB lineage: Bacteria > Actinomycetota > Actinomycetes > Mycobacteriales > Jatrophihabitantaceae > QHCC01. The sequence continues at coordinate 907 of JBDTXT010000158.1, forward strand.
CGACCAGGACGTTTGTGTAGTGCCCGCTGCCGCTCACCCGGGTGACCGCGCCGGTGGCGACGCTGACCCGGAAGATCGGCCGATGACCGCATTGATCTGCGGTGAAGAAGATCGCCGTGCCGTCGACCGAGAACACCGGCGAGCCGGGCCACAGCTCCTGGTCATCCACCAGGTCGCGGCTCTGGCCCGAGGCCAGCTCGAACAGCCGCAGCGTAACGCGCGGCGGGTCGTCGTAACCCAGATCCTGCATTCGCACGGCTACCACCGACGCACCGTCGCGCGAGACATCGGGGTCGCCGTAGAACTCCCACGGTTCCTCTGCCAGCACCCGCTGCTCGCCGCTGGCGGCATCGATCGCAACGAGCCTGGTCCGTCGGATGCTCGGGTCGTCCGGCACAGACCAGGCCGTCACGACGGTCGCGCCGTCCGGAGACGCGGCGAAGGCGACTTCGTCCAGGGCCCGGCCCGGTGCGGGGGTGAGGTCACGCGGGTCGCCGTCGGCGTCGGGCTGGTCGTCGGCACCAAAGGCGCTCAGTCGTAACAGGTGCAGCTCGTCCGGACCGAGGTCGTGGTCCCAGTACCGCACCGGCGCGGCGGTGTGCAGGATCGCGCTTACCTTGGCGTCCTTGCGAGCCTTGCGCCGGGCCTGGTCGGCCTTGCCGTCGACGCTGCCAGGCAGCACGGGCGAGCTGATGATGACCGTCCCCGCGTCGCGGGCCACCTTGACTGCGGCCACCCCGCCCGGGCGTTCGAGGACCTTGCGCGGTTCGCCGGGGCCGGCGGGCAGCCGCCACAGTGCGGCGGGCTCGTCATCGTCGTCGGCGCCGCGGGTGGAGGTAAACAGCACCGACCCGTCTGCCGCGAAGACCGGCCCGGACTCGCCCTTGTCTGAGCGGGTCAGCCGCCGCGCTGGCTGCTCCCCAGCCGGGTCGACGCTCCACAGCGCGTTGACTAGCTTGTTGCCGTCCTTGTTCAGACTGGCCACCGTCGCGACGAGCGTGCTGCCGTCAGGTGCGAGGGCCAGGTCGATGACCCGGTCGAGGCCGAGGAATGCGTCGAAGTCGTCGAAATCAGTCACGCCCTGCACGTTAGCTTGGCCGGCCCGGAGCATCGTTACTGGGCGATTGCCTTGGCCGCGTCGGGACCCTCGGTGAGCAGGGCGGTGAAGCCGTCCTCGTCCAGGATCGCCACCCCGAGCTCGGTGGCCTTGTCGGCTTTGGTGCCGGCATTTTCGCCCACCACCACGAAGTCGGTCTTCTTCGAGACCGACCCAGCGGCCTTGCCGCCGCGGGCCAGGATCGCCTCCTTGGCCTCGTCGCGCGAGTAGCCAGCCAGCGAGCCGGTGACGACGACGGTGAGCCCGGCGAGCGTCTTGGGCGTCGACAGATCGACGTCGTCGGCCATCCGCACGCCCGCAGCGGCCCACTTGTCGACGATCGTGACGTGCCAGTCGACGGCGAACCATTCCTGCACCGACTCGGCGATGATGCCGCCCACTCCTTCGGCGGCGGCGAGCTCGTCGCCCGACGCGGCCTGGATGGCATCGATGGATCCGAAGTGCGCCGCCAGCGCACGCGCCGCGGTGGGCCCGGCGTGCCTGATCGACAACGCCACCAGAACCCGCCACAGCGGCTGTGACTTGGCCCGCTCGAGGTTGTCGATCAGTTTCAGAGCGTTGGCCGAGAGCACCCGGCCGTCGCGCACCTCGTCGGCAGGGTCGGACTTCTTGGCCGCGCGGGTGAACAACGAGACGGTGGCGAGTTTCTCGCGGGCGGCGCTGGGGTCCCCCGCAATCGGTGCCAGCGTGAACAGGTCGCCTTCGTCGGCGATCACGCCGGCCTCGAGCAGCGCCATCGCCCCCTCGTAGCCCAATGCCTCGATGTCGAGCGCGCCGCGCCCGGCCAAGCTGGCCAGCCGTTCGCGCAGTTGTGCTCCGCAGAACCGTGCGTTGGGGCAGCGGATGTCTTTGTCGCCTTCCTTGGCCGGCGCCAGCGGCGTGCCACAGTCGGGGCACTCGGTCGGCATGACGAACTCGCGCTCGGTGCCGTCGCGCAGCGCCACCACCGGCCCCACGATCTCGGGGATGACGTCGCCGGCCTTGCGCAGCACGACCGTGTCGCCGATCAGGACGCCCTTGCGGACGACCTCGCCGGCGTTGTGCAGCGTGGCCATTTCGACCGTCGACCCGGCCACGAACACCGGTTCCATCACCCCGAACGGCGTCACCCGGCCGGTGCGTCCAACATTGACCCGGATGTCGAGCAGCTTGGTGTTGACCTCTTCCGGCGGGTATTTGTAGGCGATTGCCCACCGCGGCGCGCGACTGGTGGAGCCGAGCCGGCGCTGCAGGCTGAGCTGGTCGACCTTGACCACGACGCCGTCGATCTCGTGCTCGACGTCGTGGCGGTGCTCGCCGAAGTAGTCGATGAACGCCTGCACACCGGCCAGGTCGGGCTTCACCTCGGCGCTGGCGGCGGTCGGCAGCCCCCAGCCGGCGAGCAGGTCGTACCAGCCGGACTGCGCCGTGACCGCCGGCCCGCCCTCGACCCGGCCGACGCCGTGGACCACCATGCTCAGCGACCGGCTGGCCGTCACCCGCGGATCCTTCTGCCGCAGCGACCCGGCCGCCGTGTTGCGTGGGTTGGCGTAGGGGGCCTTTCCGGCCGCCACCAGCCCGGCATTGAGTTCCTGGAACCGCTCGACGGGGAAGAACACCTCGCCGCGGACCTCGAGCACCTTGGGAATCGCCTTGCCGGTAAGGCGATCAGGCACATTGGCGATAGTGCGGATGTTGGGCGTGACGTCCTCGCCGGTGCGCCCGTCGCCGCGGGTGGCGCCGCGGACCAGCCGGCCGGCCTCGTAAACCAGGTTGACGGCGAGGCCGTCGACCTTGAGCTCACAGAGGTAGGCCGGCGCCTCGCCCGCATCGCGTTCGACACGCTGCGCCCACGCCACCAGCTCGTCGGCGGAGAACGTGTTGTCGAGGCTGAGCATGCGATCGAGGTGGTCGACGGCCGTGAACAGCGTGGAATATGTGCCGGCCACCCGCTGCGTCGGGGAAGACGGGGTGCGCAGCTCGGAGTACTGCCCCTCGAGTTCCTCCAACCGCTTCATGGCGGCGTCGTACTCGGCGTCGCTGGACGTCGGAGCATCCAGGACGTAGTAGCGGTAGGCGTCGTCGTCGAGCTGCTGCGAGAGCCGCGCATGCTCGTCGCGCGCGGCGTCGGGAGCGGGGATCACGTCGGTCACCGGCCAAACCTATCGAGGAGGTGAGACACATGGCTGATACACATCTAGCGCCAGGAGGCTGCCGCGGTGAGCAACCATCTGAGCTGGCTCGAAGCCGGCGTCGTCGGCGCGATGCAAGGCGTCGCCGAGCTGTTCCCCGTGTCCAGCCTCGGCCACAGTGTCCTGCTGCCCGCGGTCGTCGGCGGCTCGTGGGCGCGCGACCTGAACGTCCGCTCGCCCGAATCGCCCTACCTGGCGTTCATCGTCGGACTGCACGTCGCGACCGCGATCGCGCTGCTGATCTATTTCTGGCGGGACTGGGTGCGCATCGTCACCGGCCTAGCGACGAGCATCGTCCGACGCGAGGTGCGCACGGCCGACCAGCGGCTGGCCTGGCTGCTCGTGCTCGCCACCATTCCGGTCGGCTTGGTCGGCCTGCTGTCCGAGCACTGGTTCCGCACCACCCTCGCCCGACCGACACCCACGGCATGCTTCCTCGCCGTCAACGGGCTCGTGCTGCTGTTCGCCGAACGGATGCGCCGCCGCGACCCCGAGCTGAACTCGACCTATGTGGACGAGCGGGTCACCGGGCCGGAGTCCGACGCGCGCCTGGCCCAGCAGTCCACCGGCTCGGCCGTGCTCATCGGGACCACGCAGATCCTTGCGCTCGCGCCAGGTATTTCCCGTTCGGGCATCGCCATGGTGGGCGGCCTGCTGAGCGGCCTGTCGCGCGAGGACGCCGCCCGTTTCTCGTTCCTGCTGGCCACGCCAGTCATCCTCGCCGCGGGGGCATTGAAGATCGGGGACCTGTTCGGTCCGTTGGGCGACGGGATCCGGGGCCAGGTCCTGTTCGGCTCGATCCTGTCCTTCATCGGCGCGTATCTGTCCGTGCGCTTCCTGACCCGCTACCTGGCCAACCGGTCATTGGTGCCCTTCGGCATCTACTGCATCGTGGCGGGACTGGGCTGCGCAGTGCTGTTCGCCGTGCGCTGAGGCGCTCAGGCCGACAGTTCGACCATCTGGTGCGCGACATCGCGCAGGGTTGCCAGCACTCGGCGGGCGTAGTCGGGGGTGGCGCCGGCGAGCCCGCACGCGGGGGTGGGCACAACGCTGGCCGCCAGTTGCTCGACGGGGAAGCCGAGGGCGTTCCACAATCGACGGATCGGCTCGCGCGCGGTGTCAGGCGTGAACGGCACATCGGTCGTCGGCAGCACGCCGAGCCAGAGTGAGGTGCCCGCGTCGAGCGCCTCGCCCAACGCGTCGTACTGCCTGCCGAGCAGCGCGAGATCGACGGCCACCGCGTCGGCTCCGGCGGCGCGCAGCATCGCGATCGGGACGTCGGTGGCGCAGCAGTGCACGACCCGGCCACCGGCCGGGGCGACGGCGAGGACCGAGCGCAGGGTCTGTTCGGCCACCTCGGCTGTGACTGCACGCACCGAGCCGAAGCCCGATGGCGTGGCCACGTAACCGGCCAGCACTGTAGGCAGCCCCGGCTCGTCCAGCTGAACGATCAGGCGGGCGCCGGGCAGCCGGGAGCCGACGTTGGCCAGATGTATCCGCAGCCCTTCAGCGAGCGATTCAGCCAGGTCGCGCGTCGCGCCCGGGTCGCCGACCACTCGGTGTCCCGACGGCACCTCGATGTTGGCCGCCAGCGTCCACGGCCCGGTCACCTGCACCTTGAGCGCGCCGGCATAGCCGTCGCCGGCGGCTTCGAGCGCGTCGAGGTCGCGCGCGAGGAAGTCCTGCGCCCGCCTCAGATCACGTCCCGGACGCGATGACAGCCGCCAGCCCGACGGCGCGATCTCGACCGCGAGGTCCACCAGCAGGCTGGCGGTCCGGCCGATCATGTCGGCCCCCGCGCCGCGGTCGGGCAGCTCGGCCAGGTGGGGCAGGTCCGGCAGCTCGTCGAACACGAGCCGGGCCGACTGGGTGGGATCGGTACCGGGCAGTGATCCAATCCCCGTCGCAGCTCCCGGCGGCCAGAGCCGCTCGGTCATGCTCGTACGCCGGTGCGGCGGGCAACGGCGATGGTGGCCGAGCCCAGCACGACGTCACCGTCGTACATCACCAGCGCCTGCCCAGGAGCGACGCCGCGCTGCGAGCCATGCAGGCGGGCCACGACCCCGTCCGCGTTCACCCGCACAGTCGCGGGCGTCACCATGCCGTGCGCGCGCAGTTGGACGAGGCAGTCGAAATCGTCCGTTGGGGCGTCGCCGGAGGTCCACAGCGGGCGGATGGCGGTGACCTCGTCGGCGTCGAGGAGCTCCCCCGGCCCGACGACGAGTGTGTTGGTCTTGGGCTGGATCGACAATACGTAGCGCGGCTCGCCACCAGGGCTCGGCCGGTCGAGCTTCAGGCCGCGTCGCTGTCCGACCGTGTAGCCGAACGAGCCGGCATGCGAGCCCACCACCTCGCCGCTGGCCTCGTCGACGATCGGGCCGTCGTGGATGCCGAGCTGCTTGGCCAGGAAGCCACGCGTGTCGCCGTCAGCGATGA
>JBDTXT010000159.1:0-6620 GCA_040006035.1 Pseudonocardiales bacterium
ACGTAGCTCATCAGGTTGATCGGGTCGTTCCAGACGATCGTGATCCACGGCAGGTCGGGGTCGGCCTTGCTCTGCTCGTCGGTCCGCTCAACCGTCTCGTGCTGCGGCGTGAGTGTCCCAGCCATGACTCCATCGTGGCACGGCGCAAGCCTGAGAGTCAGCGCATCCCCAGGGGCACCGCGCACAGCTGACGGACACTAGGTTTTTCACCATGACTGCTCCCGGTGGCGCCAGGCGGTTCGGTTTCGGGCTGCCGGGCCTGGTCATCACCGCCGGCGGCACAGCTCTGCTCCTTCTGTCTTTTCTGTTTCTCGACTGGTTCAAGGGCATCGACCTCGCCGCGCCACCCCGGCGCGACGGCATTGAAACCACCACGTCGCTCACCCTGCGCGAGGCATACATCGCGAGCACGCAGAGCCGCCTGGGTGTGCTCGTGCACAGCTACGTCTCGTGGCTCGGCTGGGGGCTGGTGCTGGTCGTGGTGCTGGCCGCTATCGCCTCGAGCCTGCCCGGCCCGCGGTCGAACGGGTGGCGGGTCACCGGCGCCGTCGGCGGCGCCGGTGCGGTGGCCGCGACGTATTTCGCCTGCCACCTCAGCTTCGCCTCGGATCCTGATAGCCGCCTCCATGTCGGGGCGAGTTCGGGCTTCACCGACACCAAGCTCGGCCCCACGGTGGCGTTCGCGGGATTCTTGCTCTGTGCCGTCGGCGCCACGCTCGGTCCAATCGGCGCACGCCCGGCCCCCGCCGGCGAGCAGGCCCGGTCCGAGTCCGGCGGTGCAGCCCGCCGGCGGCGGGTCGCGAGTCTTGGGGTATTGGCCGTGGGCACGACCATGCTCGTGATCGCTTTCAAGATCAGCTGGTACCACACCGACCGGTACGACGCCGACCCGCAGATCAGTTTCGGCGACCTGATCAATACTGGCGGCGGCCGCCCGGTCCCACGCATCAGCGCGGCGTTCTTCCCCACCTTGGCGTGGGTTCTGGTTGTGGCCGCGGTCTGCGTCGTCGCGTTCGCGAACCTGCGCACAGCACTCACCCCGCTGATGCGCGCCGTGGGCGTCCTCATCGGACTGTCGGGCGTGGTGCTGACCTATGTCGCGCTGGCTCGGCTGTTCACCGTCACGTACAACCCGGCTGCCACGAACGGCCAGCGCAGCGTGTTCTTCTCGACCTCGCCGGGATTGTGGTTCGGGCTGAGCGGCTATCTGCTGCTCGCCGTGGCGGCGGCAATCGCAGCGCCGGCGCGTCGTCCTGCGTCGACGGCGATCCCGGCAACGGATGAGCCGACGGAAGTGGCGGCAGGCGTCTGACACGATCGGGCCCATGACGACGGCACTGCTGACCGACCGCTATGAGTTGACGATGCTGCGTGCGGCGCTGCGCGACGGCGCGGCCGAGCGCCATTGCGTGTTCGAGGTGTTCGCCCGCCGGCTGCCGGAAGGGCGGCGCTACGGCGTCGTCGCCGGTACCGCTCGGCTGCTGGACGCGATCGCCGAGTTCAGCTTCGACGACCACACCCTCGGGTGGCTGCAAGAGACCGGCGTGGTGGACGCGTCGACAGTGCGTTACCTGGCCAACTACCGATTCAGGGGCGACATCGACGGCTACCCCGAGGGTGAGCTGTTCTTCCCCTACTCCCCGATCCTCACCGTCACCGGGACGTTCGCCGATGCCGTCGTGCTGGAGACCCTCGCACTGTCGGTGCTCAACCACGACAGTGCGGTCGCCGCCGCCGCCGCGCGCATGGTGACCGCGGCCGCGGGACGGCCGATCATCGAGATGGGTTCGCGGCGCACGCATGAGCAGGCTGCGATCGCCTCGGCGCGGGCGGCATACCTGGCCGGGTTCGCCTCGAGCTCCAACCTGGCCGCGGGCGAGCGCTACGGCGTGCCGACGGCAGGGACGGCGGCGCATTCCTTCATGCTCCTGCACGACGACGAGCGGGCCGCGTTCGCCGCTCAGGTGGATGCGCTCGGGCCGTCCACCACGCTGCTGGTCGACACCTACGACATCACCCGAGGCATCGAACTGGCAGTAGATGTAGCAGGCCCGCAACTGGGTGCGGTGCGCATCGACTCCGGAGACCTGGGAGTGCTGGCGCACCAGGCGCGCGCCCAGCTCGACCACCTCGGTGCGACGAGTACCCGGATCGTCCTCAGCGGTGACCTGGATGAGCACTCAATCGCATCCCTCGCCGCCACCCCGGTCGACGCCTACGGGGCAGGCACCGCCGTGGTGACCGGATCGGGTGCGCCCACCGCGGGCATGGTCTACAAGCTGGTGGAGGTCGACGGCCGTCCGGTGGCCAAACGCTCGGAGAACAAGGCGAGTAGCGGCGGTCGCAAGACCGCCGTGCGGGCGCACAAGCCGACCGGCACGGCGGTAGAGGAGATCATCTACTCCGGCCCGGTGCCGGAATTGAGCGCTGGTGAGCGCCTGCTGCAGCGCCCATTCGTGCGGGGCGGTGCGGTAGTCGACGACGTTCCCACCCTGGACGAGGCACGTTCACACCTGCGCGAGGCGACGATCAGTCTGCCCTGGGACGGGCTGAAGCTCTCGCGCGGCGACGCGGCCATCCCCACCCGCATCGTGCCCGCACGCTGACTCGCTTTGCGGCTGGCTACGGTGGCGAGATGGGCAATGCGGTCATCGTGGTGGACGTGCAGAACGACTTCTGCGAGGGCGGCTCGCTGGCGGTGCCCGGCGGGACGGGAGTCGCGCGGGCGGTCAGCGCCCGCCTGGCCGAGGGCGGATTCGAGCACGCCGTCGCCACCCGTGATCACCACGTCGATCCCGGGACGCATTTCTCAACGGACCCGGACTACCGCGACAGCTGGCCGCCGCACTGCGTCGTCGGCACCAGCGGGGTCGAACTGCACCCCGACCTGGACGTGACGCACATCGAGGCCGTGTTCGACAAGGGCGAGTTCGCCGCCGCGTACTCAGGCTTCGAGGCTCTCGCTAACGGCGTGCCGCTCGCCGACTGGCTGCGTGCGCGCGCGGTCGACTCGGTTGAGATCGTCGGCATCGCCACCGACCATTGCGTGCGGGCGACCGCCCTGGACGCGCAGCGCCTGGGCTTCACGACGGCCGTCCGGCTGGACCTCACGGCCGGGGTCGCGCCGAGGACTGTCGACAGCGCGCTGCTTGAACTTCAGGCCGCCGGCGTCACGCTGGTCGGGGAGCCGATCGTCGGGTAGCCCCGAGCCGACCACTAGAGTTCGCGCCCATGACCGCACCCGCACCGCCCGGCTCTGAACATGATCCCGCACCGGGCCACGTAGGCCAGGGACAGCAGTCGCCCATGGGGCCGATCACCGGCCGGATGGCTCGGCTTGACCCCGGCCCCAGCCAGAGCGTCGGGGTTCTCGGAGCAGCCTTCGCCGCCGCCGGTGCACTGCTGTTGATCATTGCTCTCACTGCCGTGAACTGGTTCACGACGGTCGGCTTGGGCTCGACGCACGCGGGCGACCTGAAGAAGATTCTGCAGAGCGGCACAGGCGCCGTCGGCATAGCGAAGGCGTACTTCGCGTGGCTCGGCTGGGCCTTGGTTGTCGCTGTCGTCGTCCTGGCGGTTCTGGCGAACCTCCCCTCGCCACTGGCCCGGATCTTTCGGGTCATCGGCGCGGTCGTGGCCGCGCTCGCGATTGTCGCCACCTTCCTGGCCATCCGGCTGACGAGCACGAGTGGTGCGAACTCGCCGACCTACGGCGATTACCTGGATCACGCGCGGATCGGCTTCTATCTCGCGATAGCCGGATTCCTGCTCGCGGGCATCGGCAGCGTGATCGGGCCGGCGCGTACCCGCCGCTGAACAGCCAAGCTCGCGGGATAGGTCGCGCGAACTGCGTCGTCATGCACTACGTTCACGCCATGAGCGCACCCCAGCCGCCCGGCTACGGACCAGACCCGACGCAGAGGCAGCCCGGCTCCGGGCAGGAACCCCGCCACGGTCAGCCGCCGTCAGCACAGCCGCCCGGCTACGGCCAAGCGCCGCCATCCGGCCAGCAACAACAGCCTGGTTACGGCCAGTCCCAGCAGCCCAGCTACGGCCAGCCGTCCGGCTACGGGCAGCCGTCCGGCTACGGACAACCGCAGGGCTACGGACAGCAGCAGGGTTACGGCGCGCCGCAGGCGATGGGCCCCGACACCACCCGGATGGCTCGCCTGGACCCGGGCCCGAGCCAACGTTTCGGCGTCGTCGGGGCAGCCATTGCCGGCGTCGGTGCCGTGCTCGTCCTGCTCGCGTTCACGGTCTTCGACTGGTTCCGCAGCAGTTCGAACGGCGACTTCTCCAGCGGTTCCGGCGGGGACTCGAAGTTCAGCGACCTGCACAAGTCCCTCGACAAGCTCAAGGACCAGATCGACTCGGCCCCTGGCGGCGTCTCGAAATACATCGACTACGGCGTCTCGCCCCTCTACTTCAGCTGGCTCGCCTGGGCCCTGTTGGCCGCGGCCGTCATCGCCGTGCTCCTCGCGGTCATCCCGACACCGGCGGCCGCCATCATGCGAGGGGTCGGTGCGATCGTCGCGCTCGCAGCCGCCGCAGTGACCGTGTGGGCCCTGAACCTGTTCACCGTGTCCGGACCGCTCAAGACCGAGCTCGGCAGTAAGGCGCCGTCCTTCTCTGACTACCTGTCCCACTCCAGCATCGGTGCCTGGGCCGCCATTGCCGGCTTCCTGCTCATCGCCGTCGGGGCGCTGATGGGGCCGCGCCGTACCTGACCGCGGCGGCGAGACCCTCAGTGCGTTAGGTCGTCGGCCTCTTCGATCTCCTCGCGTGGGATGCCGAGGACGAACAGGACGGTGTCAAGGAACGGCAGGTTCAGCGACGTGTCAGCCGCCGCGCGCAGCGCCGACTTGGCGTTGAACGCGATGCCCAGGCCGGCCGCCTCGATCATCTCGATGTCGTTGGCGCCGTCACCGACGGCCACGGTCTGTGACAGCGGCACGCCGGACTGCTTGGCGAACCGGAGCAAGGCGGCGGCCTTGCCGGGCCCGTCGATGATCGGTCCCAACACCTTGCCGGTGACCCGGCCGTCGACGATCTCGAGTTCGTTCGCGGCCGCGAAGTCCAGCCCAAGCTCGGCCACGAATCGATCGGTGAAGACGGTGAACCCGCCGCTGACCACGCCGACCTGGCAGCCCAGCTGTCGCAGCGTGCGCACGAAGGTGCGCGCCCCGGGCGTCAGTTGCAGTTCGTCGCGCACCGCCTCGACATCAGCCACCGCCAGTCCCGCCAGCAGCGCGACGCGGGCGCGCAGCGACTCACAGAACTCCACCTGGCCGGCCATCGCCTGCTCGGTGATCGCCGCGACCTTGTCACCCACGCCGGCCCGCTCGGCCAGCACATCGATCGCCTTGCCGCGGATGAGGGTCGAGTCGACATCAAGCACGACCAGTCGCTTCGCCCGCCGCCGCAGGCCAGCCTGCTCCACCGCGATGTCGACGCCGGTGTCCTCGGCCGCCTGCACCAGCACCGCGCGCAGTTCGGCGTGGTCCTTCGTGCTCACGATCATTTCGACGCTGCTCACCGGCTCGTTGGCCAACTGCGCAACCGATTCGATGTTGGCGCCGATGTCGGCGATGCGTTGGGTGACATGGCTGAGCGCCCCGGCCCGCAGTGGACGCCCGAGCACGATGACGTGGCTGCGCGAACCCGGTTCCGGCCGATTGGGTGCGCCGTCGACAATCGCTACCTCGGCCTGCATGCCGAGAGCGTGCGCCGACCGGGTCACCGAACTGCGCAAAGCCGCCGGGTCGCCGCGCAGGTCGAAAAGGACGGCCAGGATCAGGCGGTCGCGGATGACGACCTGATCCACGTCGCGAACATCCACGTCGTGGGCGGACAAGGCCGCGAAAAACGCCGCGGTGACGCCAGGACGGTCGCGTCCGGTGATGGTGGCCAGCACGGAGGTCGGGTGCATCGAATCAAGTCCCCCGAACGACCTCGCACCGGCAGTGCCGGGCCGAGTCAGTTCCCTGGGTCGGGGTCCCGATGCCCCTGACGGGGGCCGTCAGAACCGATCGTGGCGTTGGCCAGGGCCGGCGCATGGGCGTGCTTCTTGCCCGCGTGGGCCTCCCGCTCGAGGCGCTCCAGCAGATGTGGGTAGTGGTACTCGAAGGCCGGGCGCTCGGAACGGATCCGCGGGATCGAGGTGAAGTTGTGCCGCGGCGGCGGCGAGGACGTCGCCCACTCCAGCGAGTTGCCGTGGCCCCACGGATCGTCGGAGGTCACGATCTCGCCGAAGCGGTAGGACTTGTACATGTTGTAGGCGAACGGCACCATCGAGAACCCGAGGACGAACGAGCCGATCGTCGAAAACGTGTTCAGGAACGTGAACCCGTCGGTCGGCAGGTAGTCGGCGTATCGGCGGGGCATGCCCTCGGCACCGAGCCAGTGCTGCACCAGGAACGTCATGTGGAAGCCCACGAACGTCAGCCAGAAGTGCAGCTTGCCCAGTCGCTCGTCGAGATAGCGCCCGGTGTACTTCGGGAACCAGAAGTAGATACCCGCCATGACGGCGAACACGATGGTGCCGAAGAGCACGTAGTGGAAGTGGGCGACCACGAAGTAGGAGTCGGCGACGTGGAAGTCGACGGGCGGGCTGGCCAGCA
>JBDTXT010000160.1:0-6583 GCA_040006035.1 Pseudonocardiales bacterium
GCGGCCAACGCCGTCTCGGCCAAGCTCGACACGAAGACCCTGGCCGAACTGGTGGCCAAGGTGCAGAACGACAAGCAGTCGGCAGCGGCCGTGGCCAAGGAGTGGCTGGCCAGCGCCGGTCTGGGCTGACCGACGCACCTCCCTTTCGTTGGGTGACGTATCGAGAAGATCAGAGACTGCATATACGACGTCTCTGATCTTGGGAATACGTCACTCAACGGGGCGTGGCACCCTGGCGCGGTGAGCTTCGACGCGATGTGGTCCGACTTGGCCGACATCGGGCGCGACGCCGCGACCAACGGCTACCGGCGTTTCGCGTGGACCGAGGCCGATCACGAACTGCGTGAGTGGTTCACCTCGGCGGCGCAGGCGCGGGGTCTGGACGTGACCGTCGACCGCTGCGGCAACCAGTGGGCGTGGTGGGGGAACCCGGACGCCGAGCCCGGTGTCGTCACCGGCAGTCATCTCGATTCCGTGCCGGAAGGCGGCGCATACGACGGCCCGCTCGGGGTGGTCTCGGCCTTCGCCGCGGTGGATGCCCTGCGCGCCGAGGGATTCGCCCCGCAACGCCCGCTCGGCGTGGTCAACTTCTGCGACGAGGAGGGCGCGCGGTTCGGCATCGCCTGCGCGGGCTCGCGACTTCTGACTGGTGCGCTCACCTCGCAGCGGGCCCTGGCCCTGCGCGACGCGGACGGCATCACCATGGCTGACGCGCTGGGCCGCGCCGGCCGCTCGACCGACATCGGCCGCGATGACGAAACGCTGCGCCGGATCGGCACGTTTGTCGAACTGCACGTCGAGCAGGGACGCGGCCTGGCTGACCTCGGCGCACCGGTCGCGGTGGGCGGCGCGATCTGGCCGCACGGCCGGTTCCGGGCCGAGTTGCCCGGTCAGGCCAACCACGCCGGCACCACCAGGCTGGCCGATCGCGACGACCCGACGCTGGCCTACGCCCGGCTGATCCTGGCCGCGCGCGACGCCGCGGCGCGGCAGCATGCCGTCGCGACGTGCGGCAAGGTGCGCTTCGAACCGAACGGTGTCAATGCCATCCCGTCACTGGTCACTGCCTGGATCGACGCCCGCGCGCCTTTTGCCGATGACGTGCGCGCGGTCATCGCTGACCTGAGCGCATTGACTGAGGCCGCCGGCGGCACCCTGGCCGAGGAGTCCTGGACAGACACCACGCACTTCGATGCCGACCTGCGCGGACGGCTGATCGGCGTGCTCGGCGACGTGCCGGTGCTCGACACCGGCGCGGGTCACGACGCCGGGATATTGGCCACCGCTCAGATCGCCACGGGCATGCTGTTCGTCCGCAACCCCACCGGCGTCTCGCACTCACCGGCCGAGTTCGCCGAGCGCGACGACTGCGGCGCCGGCGTCGAGGCCCTCGCCACCGTGCTGGCTGATCTGGCCGGGAATCCGGCATGAGCTTCGTCGTCTTGTTCGTCTGCACCGGCAATATCTGCCGCTCGCCGATGGCCGAGCGGCTCTTCGAGGCACGCACCGACCCGTCACTGCCGCTGCGCACTTCGAGCGCGGGCACCGGCGGCCTCACCGGCTGGGGCATGGACGGTCCGTCCGCGCTGGTGCTGCGTGAACTCGGTGGCGATCCTGACGGGCACAGCGCGCAGCGGCTGGACCGCCGCCTCATTGCCGAGGCTGACTTGATCCTGACGGCCGAGGTCGGCCATCGCGAGGCGGTGACCCGCGCCGAGCGCCGCGCGCACGGGCGGGCCTTCACCCTGCGCGAGTTCGGCCGGCTCGGCCGCGGCCTCGGTCCGCTCCCCCAGCCGCCGAGCGTCGATGATCTGCGCAGCCGGGTGGCCCAGGTGGCCAACTTGCGCGCCGGGCTCGAGCCCGCGGGCCGCGGCGTCGACGACATCGCCGACCCGTACGGTGCACCGCTGGACTTCGTCCGCGACTGTGGCGTGCAGAGCGCCGCGGCCGTCGACGCGGCCATCGACGCACTCGGCCTCCGGGCGCTCCAAAGCGGGCGAGGCGGCCAGTGAGCGAGGCCTACTTCGCGCGCTACGCCTGGCTGCCCGGCGGCGTGGCTCGCGACGTGCGTGTGACGGTGACTGACGGCACATTCGCGACCGTCGAGCCCGACCAATCCGCACACCCGGGTGATCGCACCCTGGGCGGGCTGGCGCTGCCCGGCTTCGCGAACACACACAGCCATGCTTTTCATCGGGCCCTGCGTGGGCGCACCCACGACAACGGCGGCACGTTCTGGACCTGGCGGGAGCGCATGTACGCCGTGGCGGCGCGACTGGATCCGGACAGCTACTTCACCCTCGCCCGGGCGACCTTCGCCGAGATGGCGCTGGCCGGCGTGAGCAGCGTCGGCGAATTCCACTACCTGCACCATGCACCGGATGGTTCGCCTTACGAGGACCCGAACGCGATGGGCGCAGCGCTCGTTCGCGCGGCTGCCGATGCAGGCATCCGGATCACGCTGCTCGACACGTGCTACCTGGCCGGCGGGCTCGGGCCGTCCGGGTCTGTCCCGCTCAGCGCTGAGCAGGCGCGCTTCGGGGACGGCGACGCCGAGGCCTGGGCCACTCGGGTGGCCGCGCTCGAGCCGGCGCCGCATCTGCGCATCGGCGCGGCCGTCCACTCGGTGCGGGCCGTGCCGCGCGAGCAGTTGCCGAGTCTCGTGGCGGCCGCGTACGGCAAGCCGCTGCACATCCACGTCTCCGAGCAGCCGGCCGAGAACGACCAATGCATCCAGGCCTACGGCCTGACGCCCACCGGGCTGCTCGCCCAGGCGGGGGCGCTAGGGCCACTCAGCACCGCGGTGCACGCCACTCATCTCAGCGACGACGACATCGCCGCGCTCGGCGGCACCGGGACGTCGGTCGCCATGTGCCCGACCACCGAACGCGATCTCGCCGACGGCATCGGCCCGGCCCGGGCGCTGAAGGACGCGGGCGCGTCGATCACACTCGGCAGTGATCAGCATGCCGTCATCGATCTGCTCGAGGAGGCCCGCTCGCTCGAGATGGACGAGCGGCTGGCCAGCGGGCGCCGCGGTCGGTTCGGCCCCGGTGAGCTGGTGGCTGCCCTCACGGCGGATGGGCAGCGCAGCCTCGCCTGGCCCGACGCCGGCCGCATCGAACCAGGGGCCCGCGCGGATCTCACCGTCGTGCGACTGGACACCGCGCGCACGGCGGGCAGCGAGCCGGGCCAGGTGATCCTGGCCGCTAATGCCGCCGACGTGGACACCGTGATCGTCGACGGCCGCGTCGTGGTCGAGGGCGGCCGGCACGTCCTCGGCGATGTGGGCCGGTTGCTCAGCGAGGCGATCAGCCCACTCTGGGCTGAGTGAGCTCAGGCTCAGCGGCCGAACATGCCGCCCAGACCTCCGGCCACGCCGCCGACGCCCTCGCGCGGTGACTTGCCCGGCGCGACCTCGCCCACCCAGGCCGCGAAGGCATCGGGATTGCGGCTCTGGAGCAGCACCCGGCCGGGGCCGAAGAAGTCGAAGACCCAGCCCTCACCGGACTTCAGCGACTGGATGGAGCGACCCTCGACGGCCCGGCGCATCTTGAACTGGATGCTCAGGTCGTAGGCCACCACGTGACCGGTGTCGATGGTGACCTGGTCGCCGGCCTCGAGATCCATGACGTCGACAGCGCCGTAAATGCTGACCAGCGCCTCACCCTGGCCGCTGGCCCGGAAGCCGAAGCCACCCTCCCCACCGAACAGGTTGGCCATGCCGCCCCACTGCGTGTCGATCGCTACGGCGTGCGAGTTGGCGATCCAGCTGCCCTTGCGCAGGAAGAACGGCCGGTCCGGGGTGACGTCGATGGCTACCGTGTCGCCGGGCAGCACGCCGGCGACGTCGACCCAGCCACCCTGTTTGGGGGCTAGGTAGGTGGATACGAAGAACGAGCCACCACCCAGAACGCTGCGCTTCAGGCCGGCCATGACGCCGCCCTCGGCCTTAGCGGTCAGCGTGACCCCCGCACTCATTGCGATCATCGCGCCGCCCTCGACGCGCAGTGGCTCCTCGGGGGCCAGGATGCAGCGCGCGACGGTGAAGGACGGGTTGTGACGGAGCTCGACCTGCATGACATCTCCCGGATGTTCGCCAGTTCTCAGACGGTCCGGACGATATCGCCCAGCCGGTCCCGAGCGGCACTCCTCGCGCCGGGACGTTTGCTCGGCTGAGTAATAAGAGGCCCCGGGTGGCGGCCTATGGGACCATCGGTGCTGTGGCAGCCGTACTGGAACGCTCCTTCGAACGGCTGCCCTTCGCTGCCCCCCGGCGATCCCCGTCCTGGTTCTGGTCATGGCTGCCCGCGATCGTCGCGATTGCGAACTCGCTCGCGTTCCTGTTCATCCAGCCCGGTGTCAATGACCTGTGGGCGGCCCGGGCCCGGGCCAATGCCGCCGGCCACGGCGTCGGGCTGACCTATTGGTTCTCCTGGTTCGGCGGCGGGTCGACGCCAGGCAACTATTCGGTCCTCTCGCCCTATCTCTCGGCGCTGATCACCCCCGAACTCGTCGGCGCCCTGGCCGCGGTGGCGCTCACGCCCTTGGCAGCGCTGCTGCTGAAGAACACTCGCTACCCGTTAGCCGGCGTCGCCATGGCCACTGCCGCCGCTGGCATCAACCTCTGGAGTGGACGGGTCCCATTCATTCTGGGCTGTGCGTTCGCGGTCGCGGCCCTGGTCGCGGTCAAGGCGCAGCGCCGGGTGCCGGCGGTCCTGCTCACCCTGCTCGCTGTGTTCTCCTCGCCGGTGTCCGGCGCATTCCTCGCGCTCGGTGTGGCCGGGGCGCTCATCGAGACCAAATCCCATCGCAAGATAAGCGCGATCACGCTGGCCACCATCGCCGTCGGTCTCGGTGTGGTCGGACTCGCGTTCGGCACGCCCGGCCCGGAGCCTTTCTCGTACTGGCTGTGTCTCGAGACGGTGGCCGGCATGCTGCTCTTCCTGGTCGCCCGTCCGCCCATGTACCTACGCACCGTGATCTACCTGTCGACCTTTGCCGCGCTAGTGCTGGTCATCGTGCCCAACGGCCTCGGCTCCAACTTCGCCCGGATGGCGTGGTTCTGCCTCCCCGTCGCGGTCGTGGCTACCAGCGGTCGGCGGCTGTGGATCGCGCTGCTGGCCGCCGTCCCCATCATGGTGGTGGGAGCCGACGGCACCGTGAGCGACCTGCGCCACTCCACTGAGCAGGTGTCGCAGACAGCGTTCTACAAGCCTCTCGCGGCCGAACTGGACCAGCTCAAGGGGCTGGCCAACTACCGGGTCGAGATCGTCACGCACGGCGCCCACGCCGCCTACGACGCGCTGCTCGATCACGCCATGCTGGCCCGGGGTTGGGAAACGCAGGAGGACAACGCGCTGAACAAGGTTCTATCGAATCGGAACCTCGACGCCACGTCCTACAAGGTGTGGCTGGACAACAACTCGGTCGGTTACGTCGCCATACCGATCGCCAAGCCGTACAAGTCCCCCGAATACACCCTGGTGAACAAGGGGGATCTGCCTTACCTCACCCAGGTCTGGACGAGTACGGACTGGACCCTGTTCCGGGTCGCCAACCCCACCCCGATCGTGGCGCCGCCGCAGAACGTGCTCGATTACAGCCAGTCGCACCTCACCATCCGGGTGCCGTGCGCGTGCACCTTCAGCGTGCGGGTGCGGTTCTCGAAGTTCCTGCGCGCCGAGCCCGCGGCGGCCGAACCGAAGGCCGTGGGATCAGCCACGGTGATCGACGACGGCTTCGGCTACACCAGCGTGACAACGAGCGCCGCAGGCGACTATGTCCTGCGCGGAACGGTGCGCAGGATCTTCCACTGACAGATCGATGAATTCCCGCTCCACGGCGCCCGACCACTGCCGTGTGGCCTGGGACACACCAAGTTCGGGAACTTGAGCCGATCCGGCTCAGTTATCTTGACAGAGGCCAATGCCGGCGAGCACCATGCGGGCGGGCGAACCAGTCAGATCATTTCATAGGGAGTCATCAATGGCACGAGCGGTCGGCATCGACCTCGGCACCACCAACTCCGTCGTCGCGGTACTTTCCGGCGGCGAACCCGAGGTCATCGCAAACTCCGAAGGATCCCGCACCACCCCGAGCGTCGTGGCTTTCGCCAAGAACGGCGAAGTCCTCGTCGGCGAGGTGGCCAAGCGGCAGGCCGTCACCAATATCGATCGCACCATCCGATCGGTGAAGCGCTACATGGGCGACCCGGCGTGGAAGGTCGACATCGACGGCAAGAGCTACAACGCGCAGGAGATCAGCGCCCGCGTGCTGCAAAAGCTCAAGCGCGACGCCGAGTCCTATCTCGGTGAGCCGATCACCGACGCGGTGATCACCGTCCCCGCCTACTTCAGCGACGCACAGCGCCAGGCCACCAAGGAGGCCGGCACGATCGCGGGCCTCAACGTCCTGCGGATCGTCAACGAGCCCACCGCCGCCGCGCTTGCCTACGGCCTGGATAAGGGCGACAAAGAGCAGACCATCCTCGTCTTCGACCTCGGCGGCGGCACCTTCGACGTGTCGCTGCTCGAGATCGGCGAGGGCGTCATCGAGGTCAAGGCCACCAGCGGCGACAACC
>JBDTXT010000161.1:0-6566 GCA_040006035.1 Pseudonocardiales bacterium
CGCGACAAGGGCAACACGGTGCTCGTCGTGGAGCACAAGCCGGAGGCGATCGCGATCGCCGACCACGCCGTGGACCTAGGCCCCGGAGCCGGTAGAGCGGGCGGCACCATCTGTTTCGAGGGCACCGTCGAGGGGCTGCGGGCCAGCGACACCACCACCGGGCGGCATCTCGACGACCGGGCGCAGCTCAAGACGGTGACCCGGGAGCCCACCGGTGTTTTGCCGATCCGCGGTGCGGACCGGCACAACCTGCAGGATGTCGACGTCGACATCCCGCTCGGCCTCTTGGCCGTGGTGACCGGGGTCGCCGGCTCGGGCAAGAGCTCGCTCATCCAGGGCTCGGTCACCGGGCGCGACGAGGTCGTGTCGGTCGACCAGGCCGCGATCAAAGGCTCGCGACGCAGCAACCCGGCGACATACACCGGACTGCTCGACCCGATCCGTAAGGCGTTCGCGAAGGCCAACGGCGTGAAGCCGGCACTGTTCAGCGCCAATTCCGAAGGCGCCTGCCCGAACTGCAACGGCGCGGGCGTCATCTACACCGACCTCGCGATGATGGCCGGTGTCGCCGTGCCCTGCGAGGTGTGCGACGGGAAGCGGTTCCAGGCCGAGGTACTGGAGTACAAGCTGGGCCGCAAGGACATCACCGAGGTGCTCGCGATGTCGGTGACGGAGGCCTTGGAGTTCTTCGGCACCGGCGAGGCGGCCACCCCTGCAGCGCACAAGATCCTCGAGCGGCTGGCCGACGTCGGACTCGGCTACCTCACCCTCGGCCAGCCGCTGCCTTCGCTCTCAGGCGGCGAGCGGCAGCGGCTCAAACTGGCCACCCGGATGGCCGAGAAGGGCAGTGTCTACGTCCTCGACGAGCCGACCAGCGGCCTGCACCTCGCCGACGTCGAGCAACTGCTCGGCCTGCTCGACCGGCTCGTCGACTCCGGCAAGTCGGTGATCGTCATCGAGCACCACCAGGCAGTGATGGCCCACGCCGACTGGATCATCGACGTAGGCCCCGGTGCTGGCCACGACGGCGGGCGCATCGTCTTCGAGGGCACGCCCGCTGACCTCATTGCCGAGTGCCGCACGCTCACCGGCGAGCACCTCGCGGCCTACCTCGGCGCCTGACCGAGGCGTACCGGCAGGCGCTGACAGAGGCCGCCGATAAACTGGCTCTCATGTCCCGTCCTGACGGCCGCGCGGCCGACGAGCTTCGCCCTATCACGATCACCCGCCACTGGCAGAAGTATGCCGAAGGGTCGGCGCTGATCGAGTTCGGCGAGACCAAGGTGCTGTGCGCGGCCTCAGTGGTGCAGGGCGTGCCGCGCTGGCGTAAGGGCAGCGGCCTCGGGTGGGTGACGGCCGAGTACTCGATGCTGCCGCGCGCCACCCTCACCCGCAACGACCGTGAATCGGTCAAGGGCCGCATCGGCGGCCGCACCCACGAAATCTCCCGGCTGATCGGCCGCTCGCTGCGGGCGGCTATCGATCTGGCCGCGTTGGGCGAGAACTCCATCTCGATCGACTGCGACGTGATCCAAGCCGACGGCGGCACCCGCACCGCCGCGATCAGCGGCGCTTACGTGGCGCTGGCCGACGCGGTGACGTGGCTCGGCGCGAAGGGAGCGCTGGCCCAGCCGACGCCATTGGTCAACTCGCTCTCGGCCGTGTCCGTGGGCATCGTCGACGGCGAGCCACGGCTGGATCTCATGTACGAAGAGGACGTCCGCGCCGAGACCGACATGAACGTCGTAGTCACCGGCGGTGGTGAATTCGTCGAGGTGCAGGGCACCGCCGAGGGCGTGCCGTTCCGGCGCGACGAACTCGACGCGATGCTCGACCTCGCGCTGGCCGGCTGCGCGCAGCTGGCCAAGATCCAGCAGCAGGCACTGGGCGCGTGAACGAGCGCGCCGGCGAGGTCCTGCTTGCGAGCCGAAACCCCAAGAAGCTGGCCGAACTCCGGCGCATCCTCGGCTCGGAACTGCCGCACCTCGAGGTGCTCGGCCTCGATGACGTCCCGCCCTACGACGAGGCCCCCGAGACCGGGGCCACCTTCGCCGAGAACGCGCTGGCCAAGGCCCGCGCCGGATTCCAGCACTGCGCAGTGCCCACGATTGCCGACGACTCCGGCATCGCCATCGACGCCCTGAACGGCATGCCCGGAGTCCTGTCCGCACGCTGGGCCGGCGGCCATGGCGACGACGAGGCGAACCTTCGGCTCGTCCTGGCTCAGCTGGCCGACACCCCGGATGAGCGCTTGGGCGCGGCCTTCGTGTGCGCGGCGGCTTTCGTCGGGCCGCAGGCAGGGCAGATCTTCGAGGGGCGCATGCCGGGCAGACTGGTGCGCGAACCCCGGGGCACAAACGGGTTCGGCTACGACCCGATCTTCATCGCCAACGGGTTCGATGTCACCAACGGCGAACTTGCGCCGCAACAGAAGGACGCCATCAGCCACCGTGGCCAGGCACTGCGTGCCCTGGCCGAATACCTCGCCAAGACCGAAGGAGATCAACTGTGACTGCCGCCTGGGCTGCACCGGACGCGACGAGCCCGCTCGCGCCCACCACGATCGAGCGCCGCGAGGTGGGTGCGACCGATGTCGCGATCGACATCACCTACTGCGGGATCTGCCACTCAGATGTGCACACCGCGCGCAACGAGTGGGGCGGCACCAAATACCCAGTCGTGCCCGGGCACGAGATCGTCGGTCTGGTCAGCGCGGTCGGCCCCGACGTCACGCGCCACGCCGTGGGTGACCTGGTCGGCGTCGGGTGTCTGGTCGACTCCTGCGGCGAGTGCGCCGAGTGCCGCGAGGGGCTGCAGAACTATTGCCGGACCGGCCCGACCGGCACCTACAACAGCCCGGACAAGCACGGCACCACGCCGCGCACCATCGGCGGCTACTCGGGCAGCATCGTCGTCACCGAGGACTTCGTCGTACGCATACCGGACGGCATCGACCCTGCGGCGGCAGCACCGGTTCTGTGCGCCGGCATCACGATGTACTCACCGCTACGTCACCACCGGGTGGGGCCGGGATCGCAGGTCGGCGTGGCCGGCTTCGGTGGCCTCGGCAGCATGGCGGTGAAGCTGGCCAAGGCGTTGGGCGCCGAGGTCACCGTCATCACCCGGTCCGACCGCAAGGCTGACGACGCCCGCAAGGCCGGCGCCGATCACGTCCTCGTCTCCGCCGACCGCGAGCAGCTCAAGGCCGCCAACCGCTCGCTGGACATCATCCTCAGCACCGTCCCGTCCAGCCACGACCTGATGCCGTACCTGCGGCTGCTCAAGCGCGACGGCGCCTACGTGGTGCTGGGTGCGATCGAGCCGCTGCGTGAGCCGATCAACGGCGGCCTGCTGGCCGGCAACCGCGTGTCGGTGACGGGTTCGATGATCGGCGGGATCCCCGAGACCCAGGAGGTGCTCGATTTCTGCGCCGAGCACGGCATCGCCTCGGACGTGCAGGTGATCGGAGTCGAGGGCATCAACGCGGCCTACGATGAGTTGGCCGCGGGCGATCCCGGCTACCGCTATGTCATCGACATGAGCACGCTCACGAAGGTTCCCGGTCATGGCTGATCTCGAACCGCTCAGCGAGGACTGGACCAGCGCGCTGGCGATCGTCGCGCATCCGGACGACCTCGAATACGGCACCGCGGCTGCTATCGCCCGGTGGACTGCGCAGGGCAAACGCGTCGACTACTGCCTGGCCACGAGCGGCGAGGCCGGAATCGATGCGATGTCGCCGCAAGAGGCCGGGCCGCTTCGCGAGCAGGAGCAGCGCGCCTCGGCGGCCATCGTCGGCGTCACCGAAGTCGACTTCCTCGGCTATCCCGACGGCGTCCTCGAATACGGACTGCCGCTACGACGCGACATCGCGCGGGCGGTGCGCCGCTCTCGTCCCGACGTCGTCATCACCGGCAACTACCACGCGACGTGGGGGCCCGGCGCCCTGAACCAGGCCGACCACATCGCGCTCGGCCGGGCGGTGCTCGACGGCGTCCGTGACGCGGCCAACCGATGGGTCTTCCGCGACCTACTCGACGAGGGTCTCAATCCGTGGCACGTCGCTCAGGTGCTCGTCGCGGGCGGCACGCAGACCACGCACGGCGTCGACGTCAGCGAACACTTCGCCAAAGGCGTCGCATCGCTCGAGGCGCATGCCGCCTACCTCGAGGGTCTCGGCGACAACGCCATGTCCGACCCGCAGGAATTCCTCGAGGCCGTCGCCAGAGCCACCGGCACCCGCCTGGGCGTCACGTTCGCCGTCGCCTTCGAGGTCATCAACTTCTGACCGCAAAGCACGGGTCAGCGGGTCCGCTCGGCAGCGTCGTCAGGAGCGCCGCCCATCATGGCCAGCATGGCTCGGCCGCCGGTCGTGAGGAATCGCCAGAGCAGGACGGCGGCCAGGAGCAGGAAGACGATGTTGAGCACGCTGGTGTAGTTCCAGCTGATGCCGTCCTGGCCGACGTTGGCATTGCGCGCGCCGTCCGGGACGAGCCGGAGTAATCCGAAGATGATTTCGATGAGGTAGCCGGCGATGACCATCGTGACGTAGAACGTCCCGGCCAGGAACCACGCCATCCGCGTGCCGTAATACTTCCGGTAGATCAGCAGGATCGGAATGATGATCAAGTCGGCGAAGATGAACGCGACCACGCCGCCGAAGCTGATGCCGCCGTTCCACAGGACGGCAGCCAGTGGCACGTTCCCGATCGAGCAGACGAACGTGACCACGGCGACGAGCGGGCCGATGATCGGGCCCCAGAACTTGGCCAGCAGCGGATGGTCGGCAAAGAACAGGTGCTGCCAGAACGTCTCGGGGATCCAGGCCGCGGCGGCGCCGGCGATGAGCAGGCCGACGGCGAGATCGCGCAGGATGGCGGCCCACTCCATGACGAAGTTGTGGCTGAGCGCGGTGAACCCGCGGCGACTCACCAACCGCTGCCAGAAACTGCCCGCGCCGCTCACGCTCATGTCCATGGCGGCATGACCCTCCATCGACCCAGCGAGTCCCAGTTCGGCCTTTTCGCGGGCCTCGTCGACAAGTCGGGCGGAGAGAAAGCGACGAAAGATGAGTGCCAGCACCACGATCATCACGGCTCCGCCGACGAACTCAGCCGCCGTGAAGCGCCAGCCGAGCAGCAGCGCCATGATGAGCCCGAGTTCGACGACCAGGTTCGTCGACGCGAACTGAAACGCCATGGCCGAGGTGAAGTCGGCACCCTTGCGGAACAGCGATCGCGCCAGCGCTACCGCGGCATAGGAACACGACGACGACGCGGCGCCGAGGAGGGCAGCCATGGCCAAGCTCTTGGGCCGGTCGTCGGGCAGCAGGCGGGCGATCGTGGACTTGCGCACGAGCGCCTCGATGACAGCCGAGAGCGTGAAGCCGAGGATCAGCGACCAGGTGACCTGCCAGGTCATCGACCCGGCGACCTCGAGAGCATGCACGAGTGCGTGCCACGCCTCGTTCACGATGCGACCAGGTGCTGCGCCGGCTTGAACCCGCGCAGACGCAGCGAGTTCGTCACGACGAAGACCGACGAGAAGGCCATGGCAGCGCCGGCGACGAGTGGACTGAGCAGTCCAACGGCGGCGACCGGGATGAGCACCACGTTGTAGGCGAAGGCCCAGAACAGATTGCCCTTGATCGTGCGCAGGGTGCGCCGTGAGAGCCGGATGGCATCCGCAGCGGCGCGCAGGTCGCCGCGCACCAGCGTCAGATCGGCGGCTTCGATGGCCACGTCGGTGCCGGTGCCCATGGCCAGGCCAAGGTCGGCCTGAGCCAGCGCGGCCGCGTCGTTGACCCCGTCGCCGACCATGGCGACGATCCGGCCCTGGCTTTGCAGGTCGCGCACTGCCATGACTTTGTCCTCGGGCAGCACTTCGGCCAGCACGTCGGCCGCGTCGATGCCGACGGCCGCGGCGATCGCCTTGGCTGCTCGCCGGTTGTCGCCGGTGATCAGGTACGGACGCAGACCCAGCGTGCGCAGGTCCGCGATGGCTTGGGCGCTGGTTTCCTTCACTGCGTCGCCGACGACGAGTACGCCTTGCATCCGGCCGTCCCAGCCGACCATGACCGCGGTACGGCCCTCGGCTTCGGCCGTGTCCCGCGCCGCGGCCAATGACGGGTCAAGCCGCAGCCCGTGCTCGACCAGGAAGGCCTCGCGGCCGACGACTACTTCGTGCGCCCGATCGTCGATACGAACGGTCCCGGTGACCCCGCGGCCCGAGGTGTTCGCGAATCCGTCAACCGTCGGCAACACCTCGGAGTTGACCCGTGCCGCAGTCGTGACGGCCGCGGCGATCGGGTGTTCACTGCCGGCCTCCAGCGCGCCGGCCAGGAGCAGGACGGTGTCAGGGTCGACGCCGTCGGAGCCATGCACCCCATGCAAGGTCATCCGACCGGTCGTCACCGTGCCCGTCTTGTCGAGCAGGACGGTGTCGATCCGTCGGGTGCTCTCGAGCACCTGTGGTCCTTTGATCAACAGACCGAGTTGCGCACCCCGACCGTACGCCTTCGAGAATTACCTTTTGACCGTTCGAGATAAACCGGATCTTCTCTTTCC
>JBDTXT010000162.1:0-6560 GCA_040006035.1 Pseudonocardiales bacterium
CAGCGGAGTTCCCGGGATGTGCACGATCCACGCCAACTCCGCCCGCGAGGCGCTTGTGAAGATGTGCACGCTGCCGCTGCTCGCGGGCGAGAATGTGTCGGCAGCTTTCGTGGTGCCGACCGTGGCCGCGTCCGTCGATGTGGTCGTGCACCTCGGGCTGGATGCGAACGGCCAGCGTCGGGTGCGCGAGGTCGTCGGCGTCACCGGCCGGGTCGAGGCCGATGTCATCGAGACCAGCGACATCTTCACCTCTCGCATGGGCCGCCTCGAACGCGGCGATGGCTACCCGCCACACCCCGAGCGCTATACGGCCGCGGGGATCGACCTGATCCACACCTTGGGCCATCGGGTCGACGCGCCAGGGGTACACGTCGTGCGGGAGGCGTGACGTGGGCGCGCTGCTCGGTCTGATCCTCGGGGCCGGCCTGCTGCTCATCTGGCGCAGCGGATCGAGGGCGCCGCGGCCGAGCGCGACCGCCGGCCCTGGGCGGCTGACGCGCCGAACCGACCTGCTGCGCCAAGCGGGGGTCGACGGTGTCGGCTCCGGCCAGCTGTTCGGCGCACAGGTTCTCTGCGCCGCCATCGCCTTCGTGCTCGTGCTGGTCATCACCTCCACAGTCACGGTGGCGACCTGCTTCGGAGTGTTCGGGTTTTTCGCGCCAGTGATGGTGGTGCGACGCATGCGCCGCCGGCGACAGGTCGCGCTGCGTGAGCTGTGGCCCGAAGCCATCGACAACCTGGCGTCGGCGGTGCGGGCCGGGATGTCCTTACCGGAAGGGCTGTCCGCGCTGGCGGTGCGCGGGCCAGCCGAGCTTCGGGCGCCGTTCGGGCGCTTCGGTGCCGCCTACCGCGCGAGCGGCAGGTTCGGCGAGTGCCTCGACGCGCTCAAGGAGGATCTGGCCGATCCGGTAGGTGATCGGGTATGCGAGACGATGCGCGTCGCGCGTGAGGTCGGCGGCAGCGACCTGGGCACGGTGCTGCGCACGCTGTCCGAACTGCTGCGCTCGGATGCCCGTACCCGGGCCGAACTCGAGACCCGGCAAGGCTGGGTCGTGAACGCGGCGCGGCTCGCGGTGGCCGCACCGTGGGCGGTACTGCTGCTGCTCGGCACCCAGTCGACAACCCTGGTCGCCTACGACTCGGCGAGGGGCAGCCTGCTGCTCGCGATCGGTGCCGCCGTCTGTGTGGTGGCTTACCGGATCATGCTGCGGATCGGCCGGCTGCCCGAGGATCAGCGGGTGCTGCGGTGACCACCTGGCTGGCCGGCGCCCTGCTCGGCCTGCTCGGTGCCGCGGGCGTGCTGCTCGCGGTTCGGGCGGCGCCGCCAATGCGTCCGATCCGGCTCGTCGACCGTGTCGCGCCCTACCTCGGCGACACCGCGCCGCCGTCCAAGCTGCTCGCGCGTCCCTCAGCCTCGTCGACGCCCTTCGCGGTGGCGCGGCGGCTGTTCGGTCCCGCGCTCGGTGAGGCGGTCGGCGTGCTCGAGCGGGTGGTCGGTGGCGCGACGTCGGTGCGACGCCGGTTGGGCGGGCTCGGCAGCCGGCTGACCGTCGAAGAATTCCGAATCGAGCAGGTGGTGTGGGGCGCCTGCGCGATGGTGGGCGGCGTGCTGCTCGCGGGACTGGTCGGGGTGGCGCACGGTCACGTCGACGTGGTGCTGGTCGGCGGCGCGGCGGTAGCGGGTTTGATCGGCGGTGTCCTGGGACGTGACTGGTGGCTCTCACAGCAACTCGACCGGCGCGAACAGGCGATGCTCGCTGAGTTCCCCGTGCTGGCCGATCTGCTGGCCCTGGCTGTCGTCGCGGGCGAGGCACCAGCAGCGGCACTGCAGCGCGTGTGCCGGCTCACCGCCGGTGAACTAGCGAGAGACCTGGACTCCGCCCTCGCGCGGACCAGGGCCGGGCAGCCCATCACGGTAGCTCTGAGCGACCTCGCCGAGCGCTCCACGCTCGAATCGTTCGCTCGCTTCCTGCAAGGGTTCGTGGTCGCCATGGAACGCGGAACACCGCTAGCCGATGTGCTGCGGGCGCAGGCGGTCGACGTGCGCGAGGTGGGCAAGCGCGCACTGCTCGAGGCGGGCGGCCGCAAAGAGATCTCGATGATGGTTCCGGTCGTCTTCCTCATCCTGCCCGTGACGGTTCTGTTCGCGCTGTATCCAGGGCTGTTGACGCTGACCTCGCTGGCGCATTGACGGAACAACAAAGGAGAAAACGATGGTGGGATTGAATTTTCTGCTCGCGTGGCTATCGAGCCCGCGTGACGATCAACGTGACCGCGGCGACGTCCCCGGCTGGGTGATGGTGACGGTGATGTCGGCAATTCTGGTGGTCGCGATCCTGGCCGTGTTCGAGCCGCAGATCAAAGACGCGATCGGCAACGCGCTCGACTCGGTCACGAGCAGCAAGTAGCCGGTGGCGGGTCGGCCGGTCGCGCGCCGCCGTGTTCGCGACGTCCGCGCGGCGCCGACAGATCGCGGCGCCGCGGTGATCGAGTTCGTGATGATGTCTGTGCTGCTCGTGTTCCTGCTGTTCGCGGTGCTGCAGGTCGCGGTGTATTTCTACGCGCGCAACATCGTGGCTGCGTCGGCCGCCGATGCGGCCCGCTACGCGGCGAACGCCGGTGTCGACCCGGCAACCGGCGGCCCGCGCGCCGACGAGTTGGTCCGCAAGGGGATCGGTGCCAGTGAGGCAAGCCGTATCCCGTGCCGCGGCAGTACAACGGTCGATACTGCCACCGGGCTCACCCTGGCCACGGTGCATTGCCGGGGTCGGCTAAAACTGAGCTTCCTTCCTCTGGACCTGCCGCTGTGGATCGACGTGACGACGTCGTCGCTCAAGGAGGGCACCCCGTGACGGCAGTGCAGCGATTGCACGCCGCCGCACGTGGTGATCGTGGCGGCGACGGTGGGAGCGCGATCATCGAGTTCGTCTTCGTCGCGGTGATCGTGATGGTGCCGCTGGTCTACCTCGTCGTGGCGGTCGCGTCGGTGCAGCGCAGTCAACTCGCGGTGTCACAAGCGGCGCGCGAGGCCGGCCGGGCCTTCGCGACCAGCAGCGGGCCGGCCGAGGCGCAGGTGCGGGTGGGGGCCGCGGTGCGGCTGGCGCTGGCCGCCCAAGGACTGCCCGACGACGCGGTCGTCCGCTTCGTGGCCCCTGGCTCGGGCTGTTCAGCACCGCCGATCACGCCACGGGTCGCACCCGGTGCACAGTTCACGGTGTGTGTCACCCGCCACGCTGAGCTCCCGGGTGTGCCGTCAGTGCTGTCCGGGCGCGGGGTGACGGCGGTGGGTCAGTACGTCGTGCACATCGACGACTACCGCACGGTGACCTCGTGAGATGCCGTGACGACCAAGGGACGACGATCCCGCTCATCCTTGGCTTCTTCATCATCGCGCTGATCACGGTGGCGGGGGCGGTCGCGGCGGGTGACGCGTTCGTCCAACAGCGCGGATTGCAGGACGTGTGCGATGGAGCCGCGGCCGCGGGGGCGGCCGGTGCCGCGAACCTCGACCGCGGGGTTGTGGTGGCCGCCGGGCGCTCACTGCGGTTCGCCGACGCGCAGCGCGTGGTCGACGATTATCTCGCGCGCGATCCCGGCCGGGCCGCGGTACGCATCGACGCGTCGCTGTCCGCGGACGCCCGCACTCTGCAGCTCACCTGCACCGAGACCAATCCCATCGCGTTCGGGGCGATGTTCGGAAAGGGCGACGGCATCCGTCATATCGCGCGATCCTCGGCCAAGTCCCCGTTGTCCTAATTGATGGTCGAGCCCACCACCGCAGCAACCTGTTGCGTCAGGCCTGATCGGGTGCGGGCGGCGGCTTCGGCAGGTAGGTCGAGCGGAAGAAGCCGTGCAGCGTTGTCCCGTCGATGCCGATGTTGTGTGTGATCGGCGAGACCTGATGCGGGTGCGCGGTATCGAAGGTGATCCGCACGCCGTCGGCTGCGTCGTGCTCGGTGTTGGGGTCGTAGACGCTGAGTGTGACCGTGCCTGCGTTGTCGACCGCGTAACCGTAGGCGAGCACCTGGTGACACTTGCCGATCTGGCTGAGGTCGGTGGTGTGCACAGTGACCAGGCCCAGCGGACTCGGCCGGCCCTCGTCGATATCGGCACGCACCTTCGGCCACGTCGTGAGCACGGTACGACCGAACGTCCCCCGGCGCGTGAAGATGATCACGTTCACATCTGCCGAGGGCATGATCATCCATTCGGCGTACTGCGCGACGCCGGTTGGCGCGTTGAAGCTGTCGATCAACCGCCCGGCGATGTAGTCGAACAGCACGCTGCCCTGAGCCGGCGGCACTTTCTCATCCGGCACCGGGCAGCCGGCCTGGAAGTAGTCGCGGACGGCGAATACCATCCCGCCGCAGACGCCCTGGCTGGCGTTGCCGAGCCCGACGGTGCCGGCCAGGCCGAGGTCCAGGAGGATCGTCGGCGCCGGCGGAAATGAGTTGGTGAACCGGAAGCCGTTGACCCTCGGCGTGAAGTCCGGCACCGCACCGCCTGCCGCCATGGAGCTACCCCCGATCGGGACGACGTGCCTCGCCGGGCGAGACCCACCTCTATAGCTTGCATGAGCATCGAGCGGATGTGCTGATACCGAGCCCGCCGTGCCAATCTCAGTTCCCGAAGTTGAGTTGATCACCGGTAAACCGACGCCTGCGCCAATAGCGACTGGCCGCCGCGCAGCACGAGTTTTCCCCGTTGGTGACCGGTTCAAAGCACCCAACCCGGTCAACCGCGGGGAAATGTGCGGTGCGGCCGCGACTAACCAAAGCCGACGGGGCGGAGTCGTGGCGCTCCGCCAGTCCCGACCACGACTGGGCCGACGTGCTTGCCCGGATCGCAGTTGTGGTGCGCACTAGTCGACCGGTGTCGCTTGGTGGCCGCCGTCAGCGTGCCGGACATCACGGAGCACGGCTGGGGCGTTCAGTTCTCTGTCAGCTGCCGCCCCTAGACTTGCTGCGTCCGCAAGTGATCGGGGGCGTAGCGATGCGAGGTTGGGCTGAATTCGTATTGCGGCACCGCAAAGCGGTGGTTGGATTCTGGGGCGTCGTGCTGGTGGCCGGCATCATCCTCGCCGGCAAGACGACATCGCGGCTAACCATCGACTTCTCGCTGCCTGGTCAGCCCGGCACCGAGACGGCGCACAAGATAAAGCAGGCGTTCGGCCAGGGTGGCGACACGAACCCGTACCTCGTCACAGTGACCCTGCCGGCCGGGCGGACGATCACCGGTAACGAGGCCGAGGTGGCACGAGTATTCACCTCCGTAGCCGACACCGTCCCCAATCTGCGGGTGATCGACGAGGCCAACACCGGGGACAAGGCCTTCCGAACCAAGGACGACGGCACGGCTTACGCGATGGTGTTCTATCGATTCAACCCGTCACCGAGCCAGACGCTGCTGACCAATCCCATCCGGGCCGCCGCCGAGAAGGCGAAGCCGGCGGGGTCAACGGTCGGCGTCACCGGTGAAGACACCTTGGCCACCGGCGGCGACAACAACAACGGTCCGGGCGTCCTCGCCGAGACGCTGCTCGGCGCCGTCGGCGCGCTTGCCGTTCTCGCCTTCGTCTTCGGGTCCTTCCTCGCTCTGTTGCCGCTGCTGGTGGCAGCGGTGTCCATCCTGTTCACGTTCGAGATGCTGCTGCCCATCACCTACGTCACCGATGTGTCGTTCATCGTGCAGTTCCTCGTTGCCCTCGTCGGCCTGGGCGTAGCAATCGACTACTCGCTGATTCTGGTCAATCGTTGGCGCGAGGAACGTGACCACGGTCGCGACAACCACGATGCGGTCGTCATCGCGATGGAGACCGCCGGCAAGGCTGTCGTGTTCAGCGGCGTTACGGTCGCGATCGGTCTGCTCGCCTTGATCGTGCTGCCGGTGCCTTTCATGCGCAGCATGGGTTACGGCGGGGCGCTCATCCCGCTCGCCAGCGTGCTGACGACACTGAGCCTCACGCCGGCCATCCTCGGTGGGATCGGACCCCGCGTCGACTGGCCCAAGCTACGTCACGAGGACACCGCCAGCCGAGCGTGGAGTCGCTGGGCGGCGATGATCGTCCGGCGCCGGTGGGTGGCCGCTATCGCGGCCTTGGCCGCGCTGGCCGCGCTGATCGGCGTGTTCTTCGGCATCAAGATCGGCCTGGCGTCGTCCGGATCGCTCGCCCACAGCGGCCCGGCCTACGAAACGCTGCATACCCTCGAGAAGGGCGGCGTCTCGACCGGAGCGCTGACTCCGATCGAGGTGCTGGTGAGCACCGATCAGGCCAAACCAGTCGCCGCATCATTGACGAAGGTCGACGGGGTCAGGGAGGTGTTGGTCCCGACGGGGCCCTCGAGCAACCGCAACGGTCAGAGCGTCGTCATCGTCATCCCCAACGAAGAGACGGTCAACTCGCAGAGCATTGCCGTCGTCAAACGGGTCAAGAGCGCCGTCCAGGATATGTCCGGCGTCGTGGGCGTCACCGGCGTGGGCGCCGCGCAGATTGACTTCCTGCACGCGGTCTACGGCAACTTCCCGCTGATGCTCACGATCATCACGGTGCTGACCTACCT
>JBDTXT010000163.1:0-6525 GCA_040006035.1 Pseudonocardiales bacterium
GTGGGCGTCACGGCAACTCCAACCGGTAACCGATACCCCACACCGTCTGGATCAGCTTCGGGTTCGTCGGATCGTCCTCGATCTTCTCGCGCAATCGGCGCACGTGGACGGTGACTGTCGACTGGTCGCCGAACGTCCATCCCCAGACTTCGCGCATGAGCTGCTCGCGGTTGAACGCAGTGCCGGGATGAGCCAGGAGGAAGGCCAGCAGGTCGAGTTCGCGCACCGTCAGCGCCAACTCCGCGCCGTCGCGGGTGGCCCGGCGCGCAGCGGTGTCGACCACGATCGAGCCGGCGACGAGATGCGCGGCAGGCTGGGGCGTCATGGCAAAGCGGCGCAGTACCGAGTCGATGCGCAGAACCAGCTCGCGCGGCGAGAACGGCTTGGTGACGTAGTCGTCCGCACCGACCTCCAGGCCGGCGATGCGGTCCTCGGCCTCGCTCAACGCAGTCAGCATGATGATCGGCAGGTCGGCGTGGGTCTTGCGGACGCGCCGGCACACCTCGAGACCGTCCACCTCGGGCAGCATGAGATCGAGCACCATCAGATCGGGTGCTCGCTTCGCGACGGCATCAAGAGCCGACTGCCCGTCACCGACCCGCTCGGTGTCATGGCCTGCCCGTTGAAGGTAGGAGACGACGACGGATGCAACCGTGTCATCGTCATCGACTACCAGGACACAGGGCATAACGTGATCCTAGGTTGTCGGACCGGGCCGCTATGCCATCGCGGGTTATCGGTTCCCCGATCTGTAAGGGTTACCGGTACATCCGGCGGCTAGCGTCAGGGAGTGACGCCGATCATCGACATCGTGTTGCCCTGCTTGGACGAGGCAGGCGCACTGCCCTGGGTGCTGGCCCGCATCCCGGACGGGGCCCGAGCGATCGTGGTCGACAACGGATCGGTCGACGGCTCGCCTGACATCGCTCGCGACCTCGGCGCGCAGGTCGTGCACTGCACGCAGCGCGGGTACGGGGCGGCTTGTCACGCGGGGCTGATGGCCGCCCGCGCCGAGTTCGTGGCTTTCTGTGACTGTGACGCCTCACTCGATCCTGGCGACGCGCTGCGGATGGCCGAAAGACTGATGGCAGGGGCAGATCTGGTGGTCGCCCGCCGCCGGCCGACGACCCGCGGCGCGTGGCCCCTGGCCGCGCGGGTGGCCAATTGGGAGCTGGCCCGGCGGGTGCGGCGCCGGACGGGTGCACGCCTGGACGATGTGGGACCGCTGCGGGTGGCGCGCCGCGCAGATCTGGTCGCACTCGAGTTGTCGGATCGCCGCTGCGGCTACCCGGTCGAGACGATCGTCAAGGCGGCGCAGGCCTGGTGGCGGATCGAGCAGATCGATGTCGACTACACGCCACGCATCGGGCGCTCGAAAGTCACCGGCACCGTGCGCGGCAGCATGCAGGCCGTGCGCGACATGAGCGGCGCGCTGGCGCTGTGATCCAGACCCTGATCGTCATCGCCAAAGTTCCGGTTGCGGGTCGAGTGAAGACTCGGCTGATGCCCGCCCTCACGGCCGAGCAGGCAGCCCAGGTCGCCGGAGCAGCGCTGGCCGACACCCTCGCCGCGGTGCAGGCGACGCCGGCCCAGCAGCGGCTGCTCGCCTTCGACAGCGATGACACCGGCTGGTTGCCCCCAGGGTGGCGTTTGTGCCGCCAGCCCGACGGTGGCCTCGATCGTCGCCTGGCGGGCGCGTTCGACGCGGCCGGCCCCGGCCCGGCGCTGCTGGTCGGGATGGACACGCCGCAGGTCCGCGGTGCCCAGCTCGCCGCCTTCGACCACGAGGACTACGACGCCTGCCTCGGGTTGGCGCCCGACGGCGGCTACTGGGCGATCGGCTTTCGCGACTCGCGCCTGGCGCCGCCAGCCATCCTTGGTATCTCGATGTCGACGGCGCACACCGGTGCTGACCAGCTGCGGCGCATGAAGCGCCTCGGCCTGCGGGTTCAGTTCCTCGACGAACTGCGCGACGTCGACACCATCGCCGACGCCGACGAAGTCGCCGCACTGATCCCCGACAGCGCATTCGCCGCCGCACTGGCGCAGTCCCGAGTGCCACCACTTGCCGGGGCGGTGACCTGATGCAAGCCGGTGCGCTGCGCCCCTACGAGCATTCGTTGCGCACGTCCGGCCCGCTCGGGCTGTGCGCCGACGACGGCCGGGTCATCTCCCTCGACGTCGCCCGCTGGCTCGCGCCCGTCGATGTCACCGACGAGACCGTGCTCGAGCGCTGTACCGGACCGGTCCTCGACGTCGGCTGCGGTCCGGGCCGCTTCGTGCACGCCTTGGCGCAGCGCGGCACCGCCGCCATGGGGCTCGACATCGCCGAGACCGCCGTCGCCCTGACCCGCGGTCTCGGACTGCCCGCAGTGCTGCGCAGCGTCTTCGCCCCCATCCCCGGTGAGGGGCGCTGGCCGACCGTCCTGCTGATGGACGGCAACATCGGCATCGGCGGCGACCCGCACCGCCTGCTCGATCGGGCGCGCAGCCTGCTCGCGCCCGAGGGCCGGCTGATCGTCGAAACGCACGAGGACGCGCACGCTGACGAGCAGTTGGCGGTGCGCTTCAGCCAGCACGGCGAGTCGATCGGCCCGGCGTTCGCCTGGGCCCATGTGGGGCTGCTGCCGCTGCTGCGCTACGCGGGAAAGCTCGGTTACGGGGTGCCCGAGGTCTGGGCGACCGACGGGCGGACCTTCGCGTCGCTGCCCCGCTGACCGCGGCTGTCACGCGCCACGCGGATGCCGTAGGCGGCTGCCGTCCCTGCGGCGATCAGGACCAGGATGAGCACCAGGTTCGCCGCGTAGTTTCGCTCGAGGAGTGCCTTGCCGGGCAGGCCCTTGCCCCGCCGGTAGATGAGCGGCAGGGCGATAGCGGTCACCAGTGCGCTGGTGACCAACCCACCCTGGACGTAACGGCGGGCACGCGGCGCGACGAACCGGGTGAGCAGGAGCCCGACGCCGAGCACGATCGGAGTCAGGACGAAGTCGTGCAGGACGATCGCGCCGATCAGCCACGGGGCCAGCTTGAGCGGGTGGACCGCCGACGGGTTGCCCAGGAGGCGGTAGGTGCCGTAGCCAATGCCCAACGCGCCGATGGTGCCGAGCACGATACGCAGAGTGAGGTCGGCGCGATTGCTGCGAGCCATCTCAGACCGTCCGAACCGATGCGAGCCACTTGGTGTTGAGCACGCCGGCCCGGTCCGGGGCGATCAGCCGCACCGGGTAGCCGTGGTCGACCGTTAGCCGGTGGCCGTTGAGGTGGGTGGCGAGAATCGCCTTGTGCAGCTGGCCCCCTTCGACGAGCGAGGCGTTGTAGGCGCCCTGCCGCTCGAACGAACGCACGAGCACCCGGGTGTCGCTGGTGACGTCGACACCGGCCTTGCGCAGCACGTCGATCAGCAGCGGGCCGCGCCAGTCGGCGCCGACGCTCCAGCCCTCGACGCAGGCGATGGGGAAGTGCCGCTCGACCGCCGCCAACGCCTCGAGGGCGGCCAGGTCGAGGTCGTAAGGCGCCGGCCCGGTTACCGTCAGCCGCCACGACGCGTCGACGGCTGACTGCGTGGTGCCGGCCTGCTTAGCGGTGCGGTTGATGGGCACGCCGAGTGGGCCGTCGCGCACCTTGCGGGGCGCGAGCAGGGCGATGGGCTCGAGCGGGGGGATCACCTGGCCGAGGGTCGTCGCGGCCACCACCCCTACCCCTACGCCGCCGGCGATCAGCAGTCCCCGCCGGCTCAGGCCGTGGGCGGTCGTGGCGTTGGCCAATTCCGGTTCGGCGGGCTCGGCGTCGGGCGCGGGTTCGGCGTCGGCGGCTGCCTCGGGGGCAGCGCCGACCTTGGTCGCCAGCCCTTCCCGGATCACCGGCAGCTTCACCGCGATGTGCAGGATGATCGAGCCGATCACTGCGTAGCCCAGGGCGTAGTGCACGAACACGAACGACCACGGCCAGGGGTACCAGGTGAGGATGTTCAGGAAACCGGTGACGAGTTCGAGCAGGACCGTCGACACCAGCACCGCGATCGAGAGCCGTTCCAGGCCGTGCAGCACGTTGCGCGCGGGCGGCCATTCGAACAGCTTCGGGTAGACCGCCCAGAGCTTGACGAGCAGCAGGGGGATGGCGGCGATGCCGGTCATCACATGCAAACCCTGGCTGAGGCGGTAACCCCACGCCGGGCTTGCCGGCTCGGGCAGCCACTGCCACGGGTAGTACTGGTAGTGGCTCAGCAGCCCGGTGACGAAGCAGACGGCGAGCATGATCCCGAGTACCCGCCCGACGCGCGCGATGACTGCGGGGGAATGCAGCGGGCTGGAGAACTTCGGCCAGAACCGGGGCTGGGTTTCTGGCAGTCGGAGAGACGGCACCCAGTCAGTGTGGCCTAGTGCCCGGATGGGAACCCTTACGAGGCAAGGAAGCTCGGCCTGCGGAGCGGTCATGCGGCCCACATCCTTGACAGGCTTGCCTGGTGAAAGCCTTGGTTGTGCCGGTCGCGCTGGGCGTGATCCTCTGCGCTGACGCGGCGCTGTTCGGGGTGCTGATCGAGCACACCGAGTACCGGCATCACGCGCTGCGCCTCTACTGCCTGGCGACGCCGCTGTTCGCGCTTGCGGTCGTCCTGCTGGCCCGCTGCCGGCTGCCTCGGCGAGCGGCGCTGCTCGTCATCTTCGGCGCGGGGATCGTGCTGCAGGTGATCGCGGTCAGCCAGCACACGACGACCACCGACGACGACTACCGCTATATCTGGGACGCGAAGGTGCAGCTGGCCGGCATCGACCCCTACCGGTACGCGCCCACCGCGCCGGAGCTGGCCCCGTTGCGTGAAGAGTTCCTGTTTCCGGGCACGCGCTGCCCGCACCGCGTCGGGGAGTTGTGCAGCGCCGTCAACCGGCCGACCGTGCACACCGTGTATCCGCCGGTCGCCGAGGCAGCCTTCGTGGCGATCCGGCTTGCCTCGTTCGGGGGACAGGGGCACCACTTCCCGGTGCAGCTTGCCGGCGCGCTCGGCATGGTGGCGATCGGCGCGCTGCTCGCGCGCCATGCCCTGGCCCGGGACCGCCCGCTGTGGCCCGTCGCACTGTGGTTGTGGTGCCCGCTGCCGATCATGGAGTACAGCAACGCCGGCCACATCGACTGGCTGGCGATCCTGCTCACCGTGCTCGGCCTGGGGCTGGCCGCGTCGCGACGCAGCGTGGCCGGCGGCCTGCTCCTCGGCGCCGCCATCGCGACCAAGCTCTACCCGCTGGTCGTCTTGCCCGCGCTGCTGCGCCGTCGTCCCCTTGCCGTGTTGGGCGCCTGCGTCGGGTTGGTGGCGCTGTCCTACCTGCCGCACGTGCTTGCGGTGGGGACAGACGTGATCGGATACCTGCCCGGGTACCTGCGCGAGGAGCAGTACACCAGCGGTGACCGGTATCTGCTGCTGGGCGAAGTACTGCCGTCCGGTCTGGACACCGTCGCCGGGGTTCTCGTGCTCGGGGCGCTGGCCTGGTGGTACGCGCGGCGGGCTGATCCGGCCGCGCCCGAGAACTCCGCGGTAGTGCTGATGGGTGCCGTGCTGCTCGTGACGACCCCGGTGTACGGGTGGTACGCCGGGCTGCTGCTCGCCCTCGTCGTGCTGTCGGGCGCGCTCGAGTGGCTGCCGGTCGCGCTCGCCCCGACGTTGATCTACCTCATCCAGGGGGAGTTCGGGCTAAATCCCGGGATGGCCCGAGTCGTCTATGCGTCGGCTGCGCTGCTGAGCGTTGCCGGGTACCTGCTGCGTCGCCGCCACGGGGTGCCGACTCGCGGGCGGCCGGTGCAACCAGCTGCCGGCCTCGCTGTTCGGTAACGTGCCGCGGGTGCCCGAGCAGCCTGTGCGACTTGACCATGACGGACCGCTGGCGACCATCACGATCGACAAGCCGCCGCTCAACCTGTTCGACGAGACGGTGGTCGCCGCATTCGGTGACGCGATCGCAGCCGTGGCCGGATCCGACGCCCGCGGCCTGCTGGTGCGGGCCGAGGGCAAGGCGGTGTCGGGTGGGGTGGATGTCAACCTCTTCGCGGACCTGACGCCCGAGTCGGCCGCGCTGCTGTGGCGCCGCTGGTTCGAGACGATCCATGCTCTCGAGGATCTGCCGATCCCCACCGTGTTCGCCGCCCACGGGCTGTGCCTGACCGCCGCGTTCGAGATCAGCCTGGCCTGCGACCTGCTGCTGGCCGCGCAGTCGGCGCGCTTCGGCTTGGTCGAGATCGTCGTGGGGCTCACTCCGTCCATGGGTGGGCCGCAGCGGCTGGCCGAACGGGCCGGGCCGGCGCGGGCCCGCGAACTCGTCTACACCGGCCAGCTTTACGGGGCGGCCACCCTCGAACAGTGGAACGTCGTCAACCGGGTGCTGCCCGACGAGGGGTTTGCCGATGCGGCCCGCGAGTTCGCCCTGGGACTGGCGAACGGGCCGACCCGCGCGCACGCCGCGACGAAGGCGATCATCCGCGAGCAGATCGAGGTGGGCACCGGCGGCGCGGACGAGATCACCCCGGAGATCAGCGCGC
>JBDTXT010000164.1:0-6487 GCA_040006035.1 Pseudonocardiales bacterium
CTCGCCTGCCTGCGCGCCGAGGGAATATCCGCCGGCCTGCGACAAGCCGTTCGGCACGCACAGGAAGCTCGAGAACGAGTAGTAGACGCGCCCAATCGGGTTGAGGTTCTCAGCAACGGTATCGCCGGCGATCGGCTCAACGACGAGCCAGGTGCCGTCGGCGGCCAATGCCTCGCGCACGTGCCGTGCCGCACCGAGCGGATCGCCCATGTCGTGCAGGCAGTCGAAGGTCGCGACGAGGTCGTATCCCGTCCCGGAGAAGCCCTGCGCAGGGGCCACCTCGAAGGACGCGCGATTGGCCACCCCTGCGTCCGCCGCTCGCTTGCGGGCGAGTTCGATCGACGGTTCGTGATAGTCGGATCCAATGAAGGTCGAGTCGGGATATTGCTGAGCAAGCAGCACCGTCGAGGCGCCGAGACCGCAGCCGACGTCGGCTACCTTCGCACCGGCGTGCAG
This sequence comes from Pseudonocardiales bacterium, assembly GCA_040006035.1. Lineage (GTDB taxonomy): Bacteria > Actinomycetota > Actinomycetes > Mycobacteriales > Jatrophihabitantaceae > QHCC01. The sequence goes on from JBDTXT010000164.1 coordinate 457, forward strand.
CTTCGCTTCGACACCATCCAATGCCGGGATCCAGCTGGGCACCAGGTTGGCGACATAGCCCGGCCGGAAGAACTGCTCGCAGCCGATGAAGACATCTGGGTCGTGCTCGTGCCAGCCGAGCCCGGCGCCGGTGCGGAACGCCGCGGTGATCCGGGCCTCGGCGCGCAGCGTTCCTAACGCGAAGACGAACGCTCCGGGCAGATAGATGGGCCCATCCGGGTCAGCGAGCGCGAAAGCCTGCTCCTCCGACATCGAGAACGTGCCGGTCGTCTCGTCGTACTGGACGTAAGCGCCGGCTGCCTGCCCTTGCAGCCACTCGGTGACGTAGCGCCGATCGGTCTTCGTGCGCTCAGCGAGTTCTTCCGGCGTGGCGGGCCCCTCGGCCAGTGCGCGGTAGAGCCCGAGCCGGTGACCGACGACCACGTTGCCAGCCGCCATCGTGGCGCCGAGGTCTCCGACGAACCGTCCGAGGAAATCCATCAGCTTGTCCTGATCCACAGTCATCGCGTGCCTCCTTGAGTTGGTGTCCGATCTGGACACCGGAAGCCTCCGCGCGGTCATTGCGCGGCCGTTGCACGTTTCGTTGCAGTGGACCGTCAGAGCAGGTCAGCGAGCATGGCGGCGGCCCGGGCCGCACCGTCGGTCTCGACCGGGCGGTAGTCGACGTCGCGGCCGATCTCGGCGGCGATCGCTTCGGCGAGCTGTTCGGGATCCGTGTCGGCGTAGCTCATCGGCGGCCCCACGCCGTAGCGCGCGAGTCGGTGCCGGACGTGGAATTGCTGCTCGAAATGCCGAGCCAACGGGAAATACAGGAACGGCCGGCGAGTCGCCACCAGCTCCATCGTCGTGGTGAGCCCGCCCTGGACGACGGCCAGATCGCACCCGGCGAGCTGTCGATACAGCCCCGGTACGTGACCGTGCACCTCGACACCGGACGGGACCTGCAGCGAGGCCGGGTCGATGCGCGGGCCCGCAACGGCGATCATGCGCAGCCCCGGCACGAGCTTCTGCGCCAGATCGAACGACTCCGCGACCCGGGTCAGCAGATGACTGCCGACGCCCGAACCGCCGACGGTGACCACGCAGATCTTTTCATCGGGACGCCAGCCGAGCTCCGCCCGGATCGCGCCGACATCGGCCACTGCAGCCGGGTCGAATCCGGTGACGTAGCCGGCGAAGTCGTAGTGCTGAGTGGTCCAGTCCCGCACCGTGGGCAGTCCCGGACCGAGCAAGTCTGGCACCAGGTCGCCAGGGCTGCCGATGAAGATCGACCGATCCCGCAACCGCGGGTAGCGCGCAATGTGCTCGACCATCTCGGCGTTGTAATCGCTGGTCAATGCGGCCTCGCTCGGACCTTCGTCCGGCATCGGTAGCCAGCCGACGAAATCCGTCAGCCAGGCGAGTGGCGATCGTTTGAGGTCCGGGTTCTCGTGCAGGAATTGATCGACGTCCCACGCTTCGTCTGCCACGACGAGGTCGAAATGCTCCTCCGTGACGACGTCGTGGAAGACCATGAAGTTCGCGACCAGGATCTCGTCCATGCGGCGGTAGGACTGGAATACGTGCAGGTCGTGCTCGCCGCATTCGGATTCGAGGTGACCGCTCTCGCTGGCCAGCCAGCGGCTGGCCGGATGTATGTTCTCGTGTCGGGCCTGCAGGACTTCGGTCACCGGATGTTGGGCCAGCCACTCGATCTGCAGGTCGGGATGCAGCGCCCGTAGCTGTTCGGCGATCGCGAGATCGCGGCGCGCATGACCGAGCCCGATGGGCGAGGAAAGGAACAGTGCCCGCTTGGGTCGGTCGAGCCCGGATGCCCAGCTCGTCCGGCCAGGCCAGGCACGGAACGCCTCGGCGAACTCGCGCACCAACAAGTTCACCTGCACCGGCTCACGCATCGTCGTCCCATGGCTGCCGTTGGAAATCGTGACCAGCGAGCCGCGGGTCCACTCGGCGACCCGTACCCCGACTTCGTAGGGGATCACGCCGTCGGCGTCACCGTGCACGGTGAGCACCGGGCAGTGCACGCCACTGCGGATGGTGTCCAGCTCGTCGCCTCTGGCCAAGGCGGCGGCCTCGTGGATGCGGATGAGCGTCTCGGGGGTGGTCTGTTGGCTCCAGTCGATGCCGTCCTCGATCTGCTTGGTCGAGTGCGGGTCGGAGAAGACTTGGGGCATGAAGAATTCAGCGAAACCCCTATAGTCCCGCAACCACGAATGGCGGTTGTACTTCTCCCAGCCCTCGTACCTGTCCTGAACCGCCTCGAACGCGCCGTCGTCGTCCTCGGCATCCGGTTCACGCGGTACGGCAGGCGCGAATGCGACCACGCCCAGCACCCGGTCGGGATGCCAGCCGGCGACCTGCAGGGCGTAGCGACCGCCCAACGACCAGCCCACGGTGACGGCCCTCTCGGTGTTCGTCGCATCCAGCACGGCTACCGCGTCGGAGACGTATTCGACGTCGGTATACGCCGCAGCGACCTGGGGCTGATCCGAGCGGCCGTTGCCGCGGGGGTCCATCACCACGACTCGGAAATGCTTGGCCAGGTAAGGCACCTGGCTCTTCCATTGCCGGGCATGCACGATCGCCCAGGACGGAAGCAGCAGGATCGTCGGCTCGCCGGATCCGAAGACCTCGTAACTGATCCGGACGCCGTGTCGCTCGACGAAGCCCTGCGTGTCTGGTTCACGTGCGCGCATGAGTCAGCTCCGATAGGACACGTTCCGCTTCGTGCGGGACACACGCCATGCCGTGCCTGGTTGCCAACTCCCCGGCACGCCGCAATAGCCGCCGGGCATTGTCCTGGTCGCCGAGGGCGGCAGCCGCCCGACCGTCCACCAGGTATCCGCACGCAAGCGAGGGCAGCCATTGATGTCGGCGCGCGGCCTGCAACATGGGCCCGAGGACCGCCCGCGCCTGGGCCGGCTCGCCGTGGTCGAGCCATCCGCGTCCGACGGATAGATAGGAGTCAAGACCGAGTAACCAGGCGGAGTCCGGCGGCGCCGAAAGGCCGCCCAGTAGGGCGGTCGCCTGATCTAGCACCGCCCGCGAGCCGGTTGCTTCGGCCAGCGGGCCGAGGCAGCGCAGCCGGTATCCTTCGGGACCGTCGGGCTCGAGCAGATGACGAGCGTCGGTCAACAGGCCAACCGCCTCATCCCGCTGCCCGAGCTCGAGCAGGGTGCCGGCCAGCAACGAACTCGCCGTCGATCGCCACCAGCGGTGCGCGGTCTGCTGGCCTAGCGCGACCGCGCGTCGACCGTGACCGACAGCCTCCTCCATCCGACCGCGCAAGCGGGCAACCCAGCCGAGATGGGCGACGAACCAAGCCTGGCCGGCTAGGTAGCCCGAGCGTTCGTTGATCGCGATCGCTTCGGAGATTTGTCGAGTCGCGGTGTCCCAATCGGCCGCTGCGATCGAGGCGAAGCCCGATTCGAAGATCGTCCACTGCAGGTGGTAGAGGTCGCCCCGCCGACGGAGCAACGGCTCCAGCTCAGCGAGTACCGCAGCCAGCTCAGTCAAATCGCCGAGATAGGCAAATGCGGTCTTCAGGCCGTCTAGCCCAGACGCAAGGGCGCGTTCGTCACCCGCTGCGCGTCCGGTGGCGACTGCCCGGTGGCCAAGTGCGATCGCATCGTTGAAGCGCAGGCGGTTGGCCGACAGGATGGCCGACGTGGCGAGTAGGTCGGCCTCCATTGCCCGGTCGGCCAACGACTCCGCGATGTCCAGAGCCGCCTCTAGATTGCGCGTCGTATCGCTGAGCGGCACCCCGAGCGCGAAGGCGGAGTCGTAGCCAAGTTCGCGCAGCGCGATCATCTCCAGACGACGGTCGCCCGCGTGCCGGGCTGCGGCCGCGGCCGCATTGAGGTCGCCCCGAGCTCCGCGATACTGGGTCAGCGTGACGCGGGCCTGCCCCCGGGCGAGGTAGATCCGGCCCAGCACCTCGCGCTCGTCCGTTCGTTGCGCGGCATCCAGTGCTCGGGTTAGCAACGCCTCAGCGTCTGCGGCGGCGTATCGCCCGGCTGCCTGTTCCCCGGCAAGCAGGTAGGCACGGGCCGCTCTGGGCCAGTCCTCGGCGGCCGCCGCATGCATCGCGACCGACTCGGGCTGACGGGTGAGCAAGTCGGCTGCGCGCCGATGGTAAGCGAGCCTCGTCGGTGCCGCCGTCGTCTCGTACAGGACCTCTCGTACCAAGTCATTCGCGAACTCGTAATCTCGTCCGGCGGCCACCAGCAGCCTGCTCGACGCGGCCTGCTCACAACGCCGAGCCGCCTCTTGGGCAGACAGCTCCAGCAAGCCAGCTATTACCACCGGATCGACGGAGTTACCTAGCACCGATCCAGCCCGCAACAGCTCCTCGGTCGACGCACCCGCGCGTCTGAGCCTGGCGAGTACCGCGGCCTGCAAAGACTCCGGGACCGACAAGTCCCCAGCGACGAGACCGCGCAACGTCTCGACGACGAACAGGGCGTGGCCCCGCGTCTTGCGCAGGATTGTCGATACCAACTCTGCCTGGCCCGCGTCGCGCGCGAGTTGGGCCACCGCGTCGGCAGGGAGTGGTCCGACATCGATGTTCTCGCAGACCTCGCGGAGTGCATCGAGGGTCTCGCCGCCCTCTTCTGCCCGGACGGTCGCGAGCACGAGCAATCGGGCGCCTTTCGCGTGCCGGATGAGGTAATGGAGCAGCTCGACAGTGGCCACCCCGGCGTTGTGCAGATCGTCGAGCACGAGCAGGACAGCCTGCGACGTCGACAGACCACGCAGGACTGACGTGATCACCTCATAGGTCCATCTGAGCTCAACCTCCGCACTGGCCCGGTCGGTCGAGTCGGCGGCCAGTTAGGCTGCGAGTTCGGGCAGCAGCTTGACCAGCGCGCCCGCGCGGACGCCAGCGAGCTCGCGCAACCGGTCGGTGCGCATGCTGCTGAGCTGACCGGACAGCGCATCGACGAACGGCTGAAGCAAGAGAGACCGTTCGGTGGGATAGCAGCGGGCTTGCAGGATCAGGCCGCCGGTCGATCGTGCTTCGGCCACCGCCTCGGCTGCCAGCCGGGTCTTGCCGATGCCTGCTTCTCCGACGAGCAGCAAAAGCTCGGGCCGGCCGCACGCGGCTGCCGCCCATCCGGCAAGTAGTCGAGCCAACTCCGCAGCGCGGCCTGGGAGCTCCACACGCTTCGGGTTGGGAATTGCCGGGTCCTGACCCTCGACCGCCTGACCTGGCTGCTGTTCGCGCAGGACCGCGAGATGCACATCCCGGGTTTGTGGCGAGGGATCGACGCCCAGCTCGTCGGCCAGTTCGGCGCGCAGCCGCTCGTACGCGGTCAACGCATTCGCCGATTCCCCCGCTGCCATATGGGCTTTCATCAGCAGCCGGTGTGCCGCCTCGTCAAACCTGTCCGTGCCGATCGCCGCTTCGGCCAGCGCACGCGCGGCCTGCGGATCCTCGATGAGGAGTGCGGCCGTTGCGGCCAGATGACGAGCGGAGCGCAGCAGCTGCTGGCCTTCTGCACGGGTGGCGAGCAGCCAGTCCGCATCGGGTTCGTCCACCAGAATCCCGCCAGCGCCGAGCATTTCCAGCGCCTTCGTAGCGGCCGTCCAGGCAAGCCCTGGCTCGGCGCTGGAAAGCCGACGGCTTGCCTCGGCCACGAACCGCGACGCCTCGTCCAGGTCGACGCTCACTGCGGGTGGCGTGCCGAGGCGGTAGCCGTCTCGACCTCCGATGATGCAGCTCGCGCCAAGCGAGGCTCGCAGCCGGCTCACCAGCGTGGCGAGATTCTCGAGGCGCTGCGGCGGCCTGTCCGGCCATAAGGCGTCGACGATCCGGTCGGTGGGCACGAGTTGATCGCGCTGCGCAGCGAGAACCATGAGCAGCCGCCGGGCTTTTCGGCTGCCGAGGGTCAACCGAGCAGACGGTAGCTGCTGGCTCGACGCTCCGAACTCGCCCGCCAACCGGACGGTAACGCAGTCCACCGGATGATCGTAAGCACCGACGCCGTTGGCCTAGGCTCCACGACGTGATTACCGCCGTGCACACGCT